>JAAANX010000100.1 GCA_009909085.1 Cyanobacteria bacterium GSL.Bin1
TTTTGTATCAATCCAGTTATAACCACCTTTTTGTAACTTAGTACGATCTTCACGATTAAAATCATGTCCTAGATGTTCGCGATCACGGTTGGTTGCAAAGTACTTAACATACATATTTTCTTGATTACTGAAATTCCTAAAAATTGACTGTCATATGTTATTTTGATCAAGTTATGAAAGGAATTATAGCAATCAGGAGTCAGATGTGAGAAACTAATTCCCTCGTCCCTGTACTCGTCGCCTCGAATGTGGCTTCTTCTCATGAATCATTCCTGACTGCTATAGCTGCACTATCCTAACCTATATAGTTCCCATTCCATACTGATCTTTCAACAGTGCGATCACCACTTTTTGCCATCCCGTACTACTTAATTGGTTTTTACGATGTAAGGAGCGTAATCGCGCTGCCAGCTAACTATCCAGGTTTCTGAACGCGCCACAAACTCTGATTGCCTTCCTGATGCGCCCGAATCAAGCGAAACCCACAATAATTGACCTCCGGCTTTCTCGCCAAGGTCGAAGGCGCACGATTGATGATTTGGGCTAATCGCTTCGTTGGAATCAACCACCCGTTATCTGCAATCCGTTGCAACGTTTCCAAATCTTCTAGCGTATCTTCGTTGCTCGCCCGGATCGCTTTCACGGTACTACTCACTGTTGTTTCAATCACCTTCTCCAACACGTCCGGCGACTCGATGACTGATGCTTGCGTTGCCAGCTGATTACCATTTCTCTTGATGGTTGCTGTTGAATGATTGCCATTGCGTTCAGTTTCCTCCTCAGAGCGCAACGTTTCAGTTTCTTCCTCAATTTTAAACTCACGGATAAAGCCGGTAATGTAGCCCCCCGCTTGGATATACTCGTGCAACTGGTCCAGCAACGCCAGTTCCTCTCCCGTGACATAGGACTGTCGCCCAAACTTAGTGGGAATAATGCCTAAACCTTTGAAGCGGTTATACAGCACACTGCGCGTGATGTTATATCGCTCCATTAACGATTTGACGGGAAAGCGATCTATTTCAGATTCCATTGCAACTCTCTACAATCTTTCTACTCTTAGCCTAGCAATTCGTTTGTTTTTTGCAACTACCTGAACAATTCTTAACTTGCGTCAGCGTTGCCAAAACAGAGGAGGGGACACGGGAGACACGGAAGACAAGGGAGAATTTCTCTACTTACCAATTACCCAGCGATGAGGATGATTAATTATGTTTACTAATCCACTTAGAACTTGATTGTAAATTCCGTAAAGTTCTCTTCCTTGTTCTAAATCCAAATATTGGCATTTAACAGCATCGTCGGGCGTTCCCTTGCGCGGGAAACCCGCGCGGGGTCCCTCCTCAATTTTCAGCCACACTTGAGTTTCTGCTGCTTCTGCTTCACAATCGCTCAGTTTTGCCTTGAATGCAGCTTCATATCTTCTCTTACGCCAAGCTTCGGCTAAGTTAGCACAAACTGAACGAGAAGATCTTCGGATCTGATCAGTTAAAGAATATCGTTCTTCAACTGGAAATGTCTTTGATAAGTTAAAGATTTTCATTGCTGCTTCAAAAGCCATTTGATAAATAATTAACTCTTCATGACTTTTGAGAGATTCTTTTCCCATTTCTCCCTTGTCTCCCCAATCCCCCTTGTCTCCCTTGTCTCAATTTACCAACAAACTAATAATTATTGAATCAATTCACTCACTCCAGCCAATACCAGAAACTTTCGGGAGAATAAGGGACTCGCGCCTGCAAGCGATGTTGCAACGTCTGCTGAGAAATAATTGCTGTGGGTTTAAGTTGGTCCCAACATTTGCGGGTTAGTTGATAGAGTTTGCGGATATAGGTAAATCGGGCTTGCGCTTCATCGGTGGAAAAGGGACTAATATCGGGATGATGGTGTTTCACCAGTTGTTTGTAGTTAGCTTCCAACTCCGTGAGCGTTTTCGGGCTTCCTAACACTCGCATCGCCGGAGCTTCTTGCGTTCCATTGAGAGGAGGACCCGAAGGCAGAATGCGTCCAGTGAGGAGTAAGAGCGTAAACTTTTCTAGGCGCGCATAGCGCTCACTGTCTGATTCCGTTTCCGTTTCCGTTTCTGCTGTTGCTGTTGCTGATTGGTAATGATTGTCTGAGGGAAGATCCGCAATCGGTTGCAAGCCTTCGGGTAACGATCGCGCAAAATCTAATTCTTCTCTGGCTGCGAAATGCGCCAGTTGCAAGCGGTCTTGCTTTCGTCGCAAGTCTAAATCATGAGCTTGTTTGAGTTGCGCGATCGCGTTAGCCGTCCAAGTACTACGGACAAATTGATAGAACCCGAGGAGTGCTTCAACCGCTTGTTGATGCGCCGGGTTAAGAGTGGTAATTTCTTCGAGTTGTTCCAGAGAATAAGTCATCACAATTAAACCTCACCCACCTCATTGAGAACTTTTTTGACTTCGGTTTCTTTCAACTGCAGTTGATGAGCAATTTCGAGAGGGGTCATGCCAATGGAATAAGCAGCAAAGATGTCTTGTTCGGTCGAAGTTTCCCCACCAATGAGACGCATATGAGAGGTATTTTCTCGTCCGGCAATCAATTTCTCATCTAAACTTTCAAATTCGGGGAGTTGAGCCTCAAACTCAGAAACCGGATGCGTTTCTCTTTCATAAGCCAGACAACGAGACGTTTGAGCTTGCGTTAATTCTGAAAGGATATGTTTCGCCTCACTAACGATTTCACTCCAGGTTTCCTCACACGCTTCTTGAGCGGCTTGCTCCATTTTCACTTGGAGTTTACTGCTGAACTGCTGGCGTGCTTCCTGCTTGATGTTGTCGCCGTAGCGAGATGCCATCTTTTCGGTGAGGGTATCAATGGCACGATTGAGTTTGTGCTGATTCTGGCTTTCGTATTCACTTATGTCTGGAGCATATATATGGTACAGACATAATATAACTCAATCTCGATTTGTTGGCAATACATATGAGAGATAAAAAAGAGAACCCGGTCAACATCCCTTAACTTATAGCGATTTAAATAACATAAAAATTATGATATGGTGCTATTTATTAAGTGATGAATAGGAGAGCCGTCATGGATGAAATGAGTTTGATTCTTGATGTTTTACAGTGTTGGTACCAACAACGGCTTTCGAGAGACCAATCCTTGGAAGTTCTCGTTACGATTGCTCGCAGTCCCAGAGGTCGAAGCATGATTGAGCAAGTGCGAGAACTACTTGGGCAAGCGCTTGAAGAGTTCTCTTAATTACTTCTGGCTGCCTATTGTGATTGATATTTTATTTAAAAATGATATAAATTAGTAGTATAAAAGATTTAGTTCATGCTATGTGGTTCATTCCGTTCCTCAAGTAAGTGCTGTGTGTCCGGCACAGCACTTGCTCCTCTAAACGTTTGACCATTGGACTTTTTCGGGTTTCGGTTCCGCTACCTCGTTGGGAAGAGAAGACTCATGCGATTGCGACAGCAGAAAATCTGGACCAGAATGTTGATGTGGTTGATGGCGGAGATTTTACTCAATTGGGTGGGTTTTGATAATCTTGCCGACTACAGTGAATTTGTTTTTGAAAAGCGCTCTGTGATGTTGGTGCGTTTCAACACTGTTATTACTTAACTGATAAGTGCTTTTGTTGAAATCGGGAGAAGAATCAGTTAAGGCTTGAGCGATCAAACATCCGACGCTATGTCATCATCTTGGTGAAAGCGAGAGGTGATACCGTAGGAAACGTTACAGCGTATCCAATTTTGCACGGCTCTCCTCTTTACCCCGAATAGAGTTCCTTGTGAGTTTTGATTTGACAGGCTGAAAATTACTGGGAGACCGAATCTACGGATGGGGAGTCGACCTCAATCAAGTTCTGACGACGTTGGCGATAGTCAATCACTAGTCGAGAGAGTTCGGTGGTCAGCAAAGTGAGGACAATTCCATCATCGATCCAGCCCACAATCGGTAAAAAATCAGGACAAGGTTATTCCCACTCCTAAGCTCTTCGGTTAGCGACAACATCAATTTTTTGGCCTCTGAGCGAGCGTTAGAGCGACAAAAAACGTCAAGGTTCCTCCTAACAAGCCTAAAAGTAACCAAACTAGACGACTGTAACCTTTATTAGCCGCAACGAGAGCGCCTATGCTACCGATGAGACAGTGCAGGAAGAGTAAGGAAGTAAAAAAATCTGACATTTAAGGTGATCTCAACCGGTAACACACCAACTTACATTGGCCAAGAGTCATCCGTACTCCGCCGTAAGACGACGGAGCCTGCGGATGACCGTTGGTTAAAGATTACGCCTTCCTAAACGGAAGGCGCCTGCTTTGACCGTTGGTCATTGTTAAGTTGTTCTGGAATTGGGTTGAGGAGGGGTGTATTTTATTCCCCCCTCAGAAAACTTAGTGACCAAAGTAGGGTGAATAGAACTTGTCCTGTTCCACTTGAATTTGTTGACTGTTCAGCTCAGTGTTAGAAAAGGCACTGGAGCCATTAACGGCAGCATTGCTCGTGTTCGACTCTTGGATCAAAACTTGGCCTTGCGGCTCGTAATCGTAGAAGCCATTGCGTTCTAACTGAATTTGCTGATTGTGAAGTTCAGTATTAGGCGTTTGCGTAGCAAGCGAACCAAGAGTAACGCTAAGCCGTCCATTTTTCTGGACAAAATGGCTTAAAGTCTTACCTCATCAAAGTTACATTGGTGGCAAGCCCATCTTTTCTCTCAGAATAGCTCTTTGTTCGCGGTGACTAAGAGATGACAATTCTGGCTCTGGTTCGGCTAGACGATGCCGAAGCTTAACACCAGCAATCATCGAATTCGGTTCCACCTCACTCTCTGATGTTGGAGATAGAGTTCCTGATAATTGATCGAGATTGGCAGCAACTCGCTTCAGCACTCGCAGTACCCACGAGCGATCGACACCTACATCGGCTGTTCTTGAGTCTGATTCGGCACGGAGATTGACCACAACTCTTTCACCACGGGCTAATTTCTCCAACCAATCGATATACCAACGAATGACTTCCCCTTCATCGGCTAACTGTTGTTGTCACTCAAATAGCGACGGTTTCTCCCCACCATCTGATTGGGCATCCATCTTGATCTTAGAATCTGGTCGGTCGGTCAGCCAATCAGGGATTTGACGTGCTTCATCAGTGTGTAACAGTTGATGGACTCGGCTTGAACTCAAGCCAGTAACTTCAGCAATCTTTCTGATTGATAAACCTTCAGAATGCGCCAAGCGCGATCGCCCAGATGCGCTCTCGCTCCACATCTTTGATTCGATTTGTTGCCAAGCGTAAACGGTTCGTCAGCCGTTTTTCCTTCAAATCTTTCTCTTTAAGCTGCTCTCGTGATTCCATACCGTTGAGTTTATCAGCTATTTCTGGGGCTTGTCCACAAAATTGGACGGCTTAGCGTTGTTAATTGTTCGCTTGCTACGCAAACGCCTCTACTTTTATTTTAATTGGATGGTTCACGCTTAAGTAAGTTAACACTCAAACGGCGTAACAACCCCAAGTTCTCCGCAGCGTGCCCCTGACGAATCCGACTGGCATCTTCATTAAAGGTGACATCTAGTACCCAATGCAGACTATTGTCAATACTCCAGTGAGAACGAATCAGCCGATTATGCCGCTGGGCATCCGCTTCGAGACTACTGATATAGAATCGAACTTTGGTCGTTGTTTGATTCCATAATTGTCGCCGACTCCGAACCATCACGACGGTGGTTAAGCCCAGCCATTGACTTTGCCGATGTAACGTTGGTAATTGATGTACTGGCACCGCCCACACCTGACGGGTTTCTATCCGATGATGCCCAGTCTCCACCGTCTCGGAATAGCTGAACTCAACCCCCTGCCAGGAAATGGCTTCAGCTTGCTTGAACCAATCTTCGATTTGCTGGCTGAGCTTTCCTTGATTGCCTTTAAGAGCGAGCACATACTCTCCTTCGCCCTGCTTGATTTGGGCCGCAATCTCCAGCTGGGTCCCCATGGCATCTAGGGTGACCACCGCCCCCTTGAGGTTAAACAACTTCAGCACTAGGGGCACGGCCGTAATTTCATTCGATTTGCTATCAACTTTCTGTTGAGCCAGTACCAACCCATGGTCACTGCTCCAGGCACTTACACTATGCAGTGCTTTAAGTTTACCTTCTCGATCGTAGGAACCTTTGGCTGTTTTCCCATCCACATGAATCAGTTCGAGGTTCAATTTCTCGGTGATGCTGCTCACCCAAGCGAGAAAGCTGTTCTCTAGCTCCTGCGGCTCAAGCATGCCTAACACACGACCAAAGGTATCGTGAGATGGAATTCCATGGGGTAAGTCTAAAAACGTCTCTAGCCATGGCTGCTTGGTTTTACCGTAGGTGGCAATCGCCACAAACCCATCTGCTCCTGAGAGCACTGCCAAAATCGCAATGGTGATAATCGCAACCAAGCTATGATCTTTGGTGCGCTCTACTCTGGGGTCCTGCAGATGTTGAAAATGCTTGAGAACGCTCTTTTTCAGGATTTTAGCTTCTTGTTCCTGCTGAGGTTTGAGAACGAGCTTGCCAAAGCCTTGGGCCATGATGAATTACCGAGAAACATCAAGCTTCAGCTTAACCGCTTGCGCTCATCCGAGACAACCTTGACGTAGACAAGATTCGACCCCATCAATCACAACACTTGTCAAGTACAATTTATACCAAATAAGATGCGATTACCCTGCTATTTTCTATATTTGTCCATAATTCTTCTAGTGTCCCTTTTTTCCATAAAATGAATAATTGACTTATTACACTACTTAAAATTAAAAGATTTATTCCTGTTTGGTAGTTTTTAATTACTTCTTCTATGATTAGTTCCATTGTTTTATTTTTCTAAGCAAATTGGTGTTATTCTACCCAACACAACTCCATGCTTTTCAATGTTTTTAAAACGCTTACTCTCGTCCCAATCAAAACTTAACTCTGGCATAGCGTCATTGAACAGGGTAAGAGCACCTCAATTAGGCTTGACAAAAGGCTTTGAGAACCGTCATCATGTAGTCATTGTTCATCGCCGCTCGTTTAATTTTTTGCCTTAAACTGCGTTTGAGAGTCGTTTCAGAGTTGAGAGCGTTAATTGCCATCCGCCGCAACAAGGCGAAGTGGCGAGGACTATGGCCAGAGCGAATGCGCCCTTGGTCTTCGTTGAAAGTAACATCCAAAGTCCAATGGAGTCGGTTTTCAATCCCCCAATGTTCACGAATCGCGCGACCATTGAGCTGAGCGTCTGCAGGTAAAGAACTTAAATAGTATTGCACTTCATGAGTAGTTCGATTCCACAAATGTCTGACTCTTTCGACTCTGATGATGCTTTGGAGACCGAGCCATTGTTCTTGCTGGTAAAGACCGCCAAAAGCCGAGAGGGGAACCGCCCAAACCTCTCTGATTTCCCGACGATGGTGTCCGGTTTCTACCCGTCGGTCACGGCTGAGTTCATAACCATCAAAATTAGTTGCCAAAGCCGTCTCAAACCATTGCTGAACCTGAAAATAGAGAGTCGGATGATTAGCTTTGAGGGCAAGAACGTAATCGGCATTTTTTTGGCGAAGCTGTCGGACAATCTCAGTCTGAGTGCCCATCGCATCAATGGTCACAATCGCTCCACTCAGATCAATTAATTCCAACAGAGCTGGAATAGCTGTAATTTCATTAGAATAGTCTTCGACTTTCACCTGTCCCAGCACTAAACGTTGCTCACTGGCCCAAGCGGTTACTAAATGTAAGGCTTTGCTGCCAGCATTACGGTCATAGGAACTGCCGACCCAGCTCGAATTCAATTCGAGCTGGAAAGCGGCAGTGCATTCCGCACCCTTGAGAGTTTTCCCATCAATGGGAACGACTTCTTGGCTGAGGGAACCAAGGATTTGTTGCAACCATTTGGCTAACACTTGTTCTAAGGCTTGAGGGTTTAACTTTTCAAAAAGGCGACGGAAAGTATCATCGCTTGGGATACCTTCTGGAAGCTCTAAAAATTCTTCTAGCCATTGCTGTTTACTCAAACCATAATTTTCCAGATCTTCCCACCCTTCGGCTCCAGCAATTACCGCTAAAATAGCAATGACTAAAATATCTTGGAGCCGGTGTTTTTGGGTTCTTTGGCTTCTCGGGTCGGGAACTTCTTCAAAAGAATGGGAAAGGCTAGAGACTAAAGTCTCTATTGAAGTCATTGCCTTCTTTTTACTATCTGAAGTCAACTGAGCTCTTGACTTTTTCGGTGCAAATCCTTTCCCCATCACTCGCTCTCTCTCTTGAGTTGTTTTCAACATTTTAGAACTGAACTCAACTCCACTGCTTGAGTTCTTTATTGGTTTTTTGTCAAGTACAATTGATACCTAATTAGATGAGCTTACCCTGCATAAAGACTTTACTTTTGGAGTAAAAGATTATCCTTTGAAGCGAATTGTGATGCAACTTCCTATGGTAGAGCCTCTAAAGGAATGTTTAAGAAGCAAAAGTATTTTTCTTGAAGAAACAATGTTTATATCAAATATTGAAAAGAATTTCTTTATTACCTTCAAAGAAATCAACGAAATTACAGTCTATAAAAATTTGTCTTTATTTGATATCATTCAAATGCAAAGGCTATTTACTTTTATGTTTCTTCTTTTTTGGGAATACATAGAAGATAATGGTTTGAAAGGAACTGATTTATTCTGGCGATCTATATTACCAGTATTTGAACTTGGTGCATTTAAAGACTTTTTGGCTCAATTTTTTAGTCAAAAAAAAGTAAATTCTTTTTTTGAATTGTTTGCTTGGTCACCAGAAAAAAATAAATTTTTTGACCTACAAACTTACCCATTTATTATGCTCAATGAGTGGGTAATTTTGCCTTTGGGAATTTTGTCCAATTCTAATCTTTGTAGAAATATCCTTCAAGCCACTGGATTCAGATTTGATTCTGAATCATCTCAAGATCCAATTGTTTTTGCAATGGAAAGATGTTTAAAGGAAGTATCTTCTATATTTCGATCCAATTTAAAGTATTCGTTTCAAGGAATTGATGGCGAAATCGATGTATTAGCTGTCATAGATGATTACATATTTATATTTGAATGTAAAAATTCTTTGCATCCCTGTAGTCCATTTGAGTTAAGGACTACTTACGATTATATCAAAAAAGCTGCAAAACAGTTAAGTGATTTCCAAAAATTATGGCAAGAAGAATTATTTAGAGACTACATAGCTCATAAGATTAAATCGCAAAAATTGCCATCAAAACTATCCTTATGCATTGTGACAGGAAATCGAATGTTTCCGGGTTGGCGTGAAGAAGGGTATAGTGTCCGATCAGTTCATGAGCTACTTAATTTTATAAACAGTGGAGAATTTCGGATTCATTCTTATGATTCTTCTGCTATAGATGAAAATAGAAAAACTACTATCTTTAAACTATGGAAGCAAACAAACTTTAATTCAAAAGATTTATTCAAATATATTGAAGAAGATTTTATTCATAAATATTACTTTGAATCTATGATTAAAAGAGAGACAAAAATTCAGTTTAAAGATAAAATTTTAACTAAAGAATCGTATGGTCTGGATATGAATAAGTTGCTCAAGCAATTCATAGATAACTTTAAGATTGTAGAGGAAAGCTAGCCTGATCAGAGCAACTCCGTCCTTCTTTCCACAAAGATTTTTCCTATCAGCTACCTGATTGGAGAAGGTAACTCGATTAAGACCACTGGCTTGCTTCAGCAGAACGCGCTTGTTCAATGACTTGCTCTTTTTTCCCTTGTTTGAGAGCTTCGATAGGCGTAAGGTTGTCTAAGTAGGGATTGGGTCGAGTCAGCCACACCATCCTGGCATAATCCGACAATTGGAGAGCTTTGATCACCTCTGGAAATCCCTCGACTAGACCATCAGACCCTTCTGGATCAAATTGCCAATAGGGAAAATATAGCTTTCCATTATCCCGAATCGCCAGTAACGTTTGACTCCGCACCCGATCATGAGGCGTTTGACGCGACGTTCCCAACAGTTTTTTTGCCACTTCAGAAGCAGTAAACGCCCCTTCTAGCAACTCACGGCGACGCTGAAAGTGCTGTGCCAAAGTCTCCATCTCTAGCTTAATGCGTTCTTCTCGACTAAAGGAACGACCCGCGATTTCTTCAGCAAGGGCATCTTCTTCGGTTAAAGCGCGATTATCATCCTCATTCCATACCGTTGAGTTTATCAGCTATTTCTGGGGCTTGTCCACAAAATTGGACGGCTTAGCGTTGTTAATTGTTCGCTTGCTACGCAAACGCCTATTACTAATCGCAGTTGAACCGTTGACTGCCGCATTTTGCGTATTGGCGCTTTGGACAGACGTTTGGGCTTGTTGAGCAGCAGCGGGAGTGGCGAAAGCAACAACAGCGATGAAACCGAAAGCAAGTTTTTTATTAATCATAAGAGTTTTTTTGGACTCAGTGTTTCTAAAGGCTAAGAAATTTGGTGTGTTGTCCTTTAGATATGTTGAAGGAGAAGAATGTATGCATTTGTTATGAAGTGGCAGTGATTTAGGGAAAGGCGCGATGTGGCGAAGCCACCGCCCTACGGGCATCGCGCAAACCCTTCAAGGTGATAACGCTAAAACCAAAGAACCAATTCTAAATCCTCCCAAGCGGATCACTTTCTCTTGCACTAGCTGAAAGCCCATTGATTCATATAGCTTTTTCGCTCTCACATTATCAACATCAACGCTGATATAAACTGAGCCTGCATGAGTAGCCGCTTCATCAATACAATTGGAGAGTAACTGTTGACCAATCCCTTGATTGCGGTATTTGGAAGTCACAGCCAGATTACTAATATAAAAGCTCTCCTGCGGATAATCTTGCTGTAAAACCAAAGGAAGAATGAAGCGTTTCACCAATCCTAACCGTAATTGTTGACGGTAAGTAAGTCTTTTAAAGTCAGTATTGACAGACAGCTTTTTAGCAGGAACCATGATAGCCATCCCCACCACTTGCTCGGCGATCTGGGCAACACGAACATACTGATAGCTAAACCGATTCTCAGACCCTTGGACGAGTTGAGTAAGGTTCTGGATCGCCTGAGAAACAAACATTAGCGAAAATAACTCGGGTGATGACTCATCAATTAAACTGGCAACCTGTTCTGGATTATGTTGTTTCAAGGACATGGGGAGATAATCAACTTTTTCACCAGAGCGAGTGATCCCTTGATTTTGAATTTCCATACTTTAAAATCTCCAAAGCACTCTTTCAGGAATAGATATTTCGCGATCGCGCTGCACCTGAGTCGGCCAGAAGCAATTGCGGCCTAACCCCTCAATTTTGCCTACGAAACTCCCAAGGTGGCGTTCCCGTTAATGTGTATTTTCAGCAGCCTCAATGATCACGCCCCGATTCGGACAATTCCCGCTATAACGCCGATAATGCCAAGCGTGACTTTTTCTAACTAACTCAGCATTGATAAAAGTTTCCCCTAGGTTAGTTGCCTGAAGATAACCAGTTTTCCAAGTTCAAATTGGGAACTCGGGAAAACTCACGAACGTTGTCTGTTACCAAAGTCATACCTTCTGCTAGGGTGTGGGCAGCAATCAGGAGATCATTGGGACCAATAAGGTTTCCAGATTGCTCTAATTCTGTGCGAATGGCAGCATAATATTCAGCGACCGGGGGTTCTAAGGGCAAGATGGTTAAGGCGACTAGAATTGCTTCTAAATTGTCTTGCAGTCGTTTTGAGCCCTTCTTTTTAGCACCAAACCGGAGTTCACAGGCGACGATGATACTGGTATAGATGTTAGCTTCGCCTACTTGCTTAATTTGATGTGCGACAAGCCCTGTTGGTTTTTTCACGAGATCGGAAACGATATTTGTATCCAACAAGTAAGACACGGTTAAAGCTCAATTTCCTCTAGGGGCGGCAATCCTTCGTCAACATCGGGAAAGTCTTCATCTAATTGGGGAAGGGTGGCTAAGACGGCTAACAAAGAAGGCTTGCCAACGGGTTCGATAATGAGACAGTGATTCTCTTTGCGGAGGATGACTTCATTACTGGGCAACTGAAACTCACTGGGAATTCTCAGCATTTGTTGGTCTCCATCGCACCAGAGATGTACTTGGCACTGGCTTTCCATAACTAATCATCTCAACTTTGTCATCTTTCTAATCTCCAGTATGACAGGCTGTTAGGCTTAGGGTTGAGTTCGGGTTTCAAGGTTTGGCTAAGGCACAACGTCAACGTTGGCTTTTGATCCACTCCAACGGCTAAAAGCACGTTGGAGTGGATCAATTGATTCAGAACTGGTATCCAAATTTTCTGGCTCAGACGAGCTGGATTGAGCTACCGTTTCAATGATCGTTTCCTTAGTATCAGTTGTACTAGGGTCAGTTTGAACGTTAATCATCTCAAAGATTAGGGACAACTGTCTCTTCCTCCCGGTAACTGAGTGTTCTTGATTTTAACTAAAAGATTACTAATTACTAATTGCTTTGTGCAAGTTAACTTTTTCCTAACGCAGTGAAGCGAAACCCCCTATTCGACAAAAGTCAGAGGAGGGCAATCAACTGCATCTTCCCAAAATTCCTCATCTGTATCAATCGCATCAGGGTCATCAGCGATCGCGGCTTCAATTTCTTCATCAGTCATTGCTCGTACCCGTTCCCAATCTGTTTGATCCTCAGCTTTCCAAATTTCTTCTCCCGAAACCTGGGTCTTGTTTCCTGTAGAGTTCGCGCTCATATTTTTTGGCCGGTCTAGCACTAATCAACCTGATGGTGTTTGCTCGTTCTACAAAAACGACAACTATAACATCATTCCCTATTTTACCAATAGCTATTTTTCTCTCTTCTCCGCCTTTTCGAGTTTTCTTCTGAATCGTATTGCCCCAGAAAATTCTAGAAGCAACATAGAAGTCAATTCCATGTTTTTCAATGTTTTTAAAACGCTTACTCTCGTCCCAATCAAAACTTAACTCTGGCATAGCGCCATTGAATAATGCCTATATTGATTTTCTCATTTCCATCACCACACGATGTTGCAAAGCTATCCTTATATTTTGTATTTTGCCTCAGTTTCAATCCCAAGTGCCCCCGTAGGACAGGATCGAGGAGTGAAGAACAAATCGAAATAACCATGAATTCCCGTTAAGTCGCGATCGCGCTTCCACTTCAATTTTTCCTACGAAACTCCCTCCGGCGGCATCCCCGTTAACTGTGTACTGTTAGCCGCCTGCACAATTTCGCCCCGATTAGGACAGTTCCCGCTGTAACGCCGATAATGCCAAGCATGACCGGCTCTCACCATTTCCGCATTAATGAACGTTTCCCCTAGAAAAATTTCTGCCACCGTTCTCCCATAAGGGTCTTTCTCAATTAAATTAACTCCGATGCTTACGTTATTGGGTAATTGAGATTGAGCTTTGGGCAGTCAGCAGAGCGCACTATTATCAAGTTTCCAAACTCGCCACTCAAGTCTCTTCTCGCGCTTGCAAGCGATGGTCAGTTTTTTAGGTTGTGTAATGGTAAGAGAACAGACCTGATCTTTTGGAGCGAAGCGATGTTTAAGGAAAAAATCATCCAAGAACTACAAAATATTCCTGAAGACAAACTTTCGGAAATTTACGACATCATTCACCACTTTCGTTTAGGGTTAGAGCAAGAACACCATCCTCCTCGAACCCCTGGCTCATTAAAAGGTCAACTCGGAGATGCTTTCTTTGAACCCTTGCCGGAAGAGGAACTGCGCCAATGGGAATAAGCTTAAGGGATGACAAGGAACATGTGAGGCAGGTATGGTATGCTTTTAAGCCGACCCCTGTTCCGAAAAAAAGGTTGCTTGAGTGAGCAACCCCATCAAAAATATGCTTCCTCCAC
>JAAANX010000101.1 GCA_009909085.1 Cyanobacteria bacterium GSL.Bin1
CTAGAGAAACATCTGGAAGTGTTTACTCGCTAACCGCTCATGGCTCTATTCGCAGCTACGGGGAGGTTATCTCTCCCCAATCCCCCACCTCACGAAGTAGGTGGGGGTCATTGAATCGGGAAATCTTCCTCGTGAGGAAATTGATAAATGGATTAATGATCAACCTTCTGAGTTAACCGAGGCTTTGCTTGACCCAGAGAATAAATCAGTCGAGGAAGCCTTGAAAAAAGTTAATAAACCTTTGAAGAAAAGCGACCATAAATCTAAAGCTGATAATCCTTCTGATGAAGATTACCAAGAAGAGGTTGAACCAAGTTTACCTTCATCAAGTGTAGGAGATGCTTTAAAATCCCTATCAACAACAACTGATATTTTGATCAACAGTTCCAGTGATCAAGAAGCAATTTATTTCCTAGTTGCTAAAGCCAAAGCAAAACTTTGGGAACGTTGTTTTATCGATGAAGAAGCTGCAATTTCTGAAGCTCAACAACACCAGGGAAATGTCTATAGTGAAGCAGTACGAGATATCTTTATCGAAGAACATACTCGTTGCAAGCAATTACCCCTTCCCGAAGGCTATTCTTTTACAACAGATAATTCTGGAATTTTTCGCTATCCCAAACTGATGCAACGTTTAATTGCATACCGAGTGTTGAAGGAAGGTCGTGTCCTTAATCTTAGTGGTACAGGTACAGGAAAAACCCTATCTGCGGTTTTGGCCAGTCGTGTGATTGGTGCAAAACTGACAGTTATTGCTTGTCCAAACTCTACTGTTGGAGGTTGGGAGGAAACGATTAAAAAGGCTTTTCCCAACTCAAATGTTGTCACAAAAGATTGGCATCCAAGGTGGAATAAGAATGATTTCCCCTGTTATTTAGTGATTAATCATGAAATGTTTCAAAATCGTTATCTCAGTGCCATTAAGAATTTTATCCAGAATCATCCCATCGATTTTATTGTCATTGATGAACTGCACCAAGTTAAGCAACGAGAAGCTGATGAAGAATCACAACGTCGTCGTCTTCTAAATGGACTTATTACCGATGTTCCCAAAGATAGACCAAAGCCTCGTGTGCTTGGAATGTCTGCAACTCCCATTATAAATAACCTTCAAGAAGGCAAATCGCTGGTTGAATTAGTGAGTAGTAAAACTCAGGATGATATAGGCACAAAAGCGACAGTTCCTAACTGCATGAAGCTCTATCAAAAATTTACCACAATGGGCTTTCGGATGATACCAAAGCACCAGCAATCACGAGTTCCAAAAATTTATCCAATTGATGCTACTCCTTTTACAGCAGCCAAAGCGACTCAATATTGGATGGGCTGGTTGCGACGTATTGAACAACAAGGGCTGAATGAAATTGAACGGAAAGAGATTCGAGTTCCCTTAGATGAAACAAGCGAAGCTGAAACCTCACGGCGTTATGCTTCTTATGGGGATTTTGCCACCCTGAATGCACGATGGAATAACACATACTCTAGCACAACTCACAATCGCTTGAGAAACAACCCTGAAGAATGGTGTTTTTATCATACTCGCATGGATGAACTTGAAGCAAATTGGCAAGTTAATCCTCGTGAAGAGTGCATTAAACATCTAAAGGTTAATCTACCAAGAGGCTCGGTAGTTGGTGATTTTGGATGTGGACAGGCAAAATTAGCAGAAGCTCTCAAAGATATTCACACCGTTAATTCTTATGATCACATTGCCATTAATCCCAGTGTTTATGCTTGCGATATGTTAGACACTCCCCTTGATGACAATACCTTAGATGCAGCAGTATTTAGCCTATCTTTAATGGGAACCAATCTCAAGGACTATATCCTAGAAGCCTATCGCACCTTAAAACCTGGAGGACAATTACTGATTTACCATCCTGCACAAACAAATGATCGTGATCAGTTTGCTAGTGGTCTAACTCAACTTGGCTTTGCCATTGTCCAAAGTGTCGAAATTTATAAATGGCATTATATTTGGGCAATTAAACAAGGTCAGCAGGAAAACCCTGATGCAAGTATTGGCTTTTAAATTAATCTATTGCTTCTGCATTACCAGTTGCGCGATGGCGTTTCATCCTGTGTAAGTGTTGATGGCTACTCTTTTTACCCAGTCGCTTTGCACCCATGTAAAGATTGGGGAACAAAATGTAAAATAGCTTTTACATAAAATAGTAACAGGGGCTAAAATGTAAAAGCCTGAGTGGTTGCTACTTGCCCATGAAAGATGTCATTGCACAAAACTTAATCCGATATCGTAAAGGACAATGCCTGTCCCAAGAACAGTTAGCCGAACAAGTCGGTATAAATCGCCAAGCGATTAATAACTACGAAGAAGCAAAAACCTTATAAAAAGCAAACGGGACAAACTTTAACTCAGGACATTGAACTGGAACTGAAACTACAAGCAGAAGATTTTCCCCTCAATCAGCGCTATTCCAGCTTAGTTTGGCAAGCACTAGAACAAGAGAAAATATCAGAGTCGAAGGCTGCAGAATTGCTGGAAATGACGATTGAACGGCTACGGCTCATCAACTAGCAAAAACGTTTGATCGCTTGTGGACGACCAGAGAAGCTTATACTGACCCAGGTGCTGATTATTCCGAACAACAATATCGAGAACGAATAGTTAATAATCTCAAGAAAAAGGCACTTGATTTAGGTTTTGAATTAGTGGCTCAACCCCAGTAACAAATGATGTTTCTTGATAGAGGGATATTACCTAGATTTACTTTTGAGCCTCAACGATAAGTAGGGAGTAGAAAGGCCAATATATCGTTGGTTAATGACACTAACTGCATTGAGTAGGTTAGCTAATTCAATTAACTCATCTACCCAGTCACCGTTTAAGAACTCGCTTTCCCATTCTTGTAAGTTTGGTTCAGTCATAATACTGTCAGCTCTTATGGTTCAAATCAGGAGACTATCGTTAAATTTGCGATCAGAAACTCTCCCACTTTTTAGTTTTAAAGTGAATATATTTAAATATTGATTGTGATCATTATCTTAGTCAAGTCTCTTCCGATATTACTACAGTTTTTTGGTTACAGTTATGACTTAAATCACTTAAAAAATATTACTTAAATAGCAGAGAAGCGCAGTTCTCTTCCTGAAGGCCTTGACGGCTAATCAGAAATAGCTGCTGTGTAGAATTTTTGCATGTCCTGTGCAAATTCAGTACGCGAATTAGACCAAATGTAGAACATATGACCTCCACCGTAATGACGAACTTGCAAGTTAGCTGCCATCTGTTGGTTGAGTTTCATGTGTTGAACAATGCGATTAGAAGCCTGAAAGGGAGTGACTAAATCGTAATAACCGTGAGCAATATACACCTTTAGATGGGGGTTAAGAGCCAGACCGTAGCGTAATTCGTCAGTTGCACCAATTTGACTTTCGAGAGCGTGGCGCTCCGAGTCTACCTTCCAAGTGCGATTGATATCAAGGCTCAGAAGATAGTAAGGACGCTCTGTTTTCACACCTAAAATTTCCCGTAGGAGACTATTCGCGGCTCCATTAAAGATGCGTTGGATCCCAAATAAAGTCGGGTCAGGTCCTTCAAAGCATTCTCGATCCGGATAGGGGTCGGTTGCAGTGATAGTTGCATCGTAAAGTCCGCAGACTTGGCGGCGATCGCGCAATAAATGACGGACAAACACGGACTGAGTAATGCGTCCTTGGGCGGTTGAGATTAAATCAGGAGGCAACCCTAACATATCTGCCATTACTTGTAACAAAGACTTGCGTTCGGCTTCTGGCATCGCTGTTCCTTGAATCAGTAAACGCACCAAGTCATTGTTGGCAAACTGTACCGCTTCTGAAATGACCTCATCCCGTGGTGTATCGGCAGCAAACTTGCGACTGACCTTATGGAAAGCGGCTGCTGCTGCCATAGCAGGAAATGTATCGAGCCAAGCGAGTAAATCATAATCCGAGGGATCCAAACTTTGGAATTCTAGCGCCGGTGAAACCAGGATTGCCCCATTGAGACCAATTCCATAGCTTTCTTGAAGGAGCTTTGTCAGTCTAGCAACCCGAAATCCACCATAACTTTCGCCAACAATGAAGATTGGACTCTGCCAACGATTATTTTGAGAGAGGAAGCGTTGCATCATCTCAGCAAGCGAGTCTAAATCACGTTGGAGGGCGTAGAATTCCTTATTTTCACTGTCGCTGTCGGATTGACTCGTACTCTTCTCAGGTGATTTGTCCTTACTTGTCCCTTGGTCTTGCTGATCAATGGTACGGCTAAAGCCCGTTCCAACCGGATCAACAAATACCAAATCCGTAAAAGGAAGCCAACTCTCAGGGTTTTCCACCAATTTCGCCGGTGGCGCCGGTGGAGAACCATCATCGTTAAACGCTGCCCGCCAAGGTCCGATCGCGCCCAAGTGCAAGAAGGCTGCTGCCGCACCCGGTCCCCCATTAAAAGCAAAAGTTAGGGGTCGCTCTTGTGGCTTGGCATTACGGGCAAGATAGGCAACATGGAAAACTTCTGCAATCGGTTGATCACGCTTGCGCAAGACCGTCCATTCGGCTCGGACTGTGTAAGGAATTTCGGCACCGCTTGCGTCTTGAAAGACTTGCTCGCTGACAGCCCCCGCAGGCGGTTGGTAATCTTTGTTATCCGGTTGAGAAGACGATGAATCAGTCATAATCAATTGAAGGTACAGCTTGGTTCAGTTAATCAACAAAATTCACTCCCATCATAAGAGATGAGCTAACAACTAACCGATTTTGACCTTTTTTGAGGTCTTTTACTCCACAGGAACTGAGAAATTAAGAGATGTTTTTCCCAGAAATCTGATTATTTCCATCAAGGATTCATGTTAAAAACGCAACAAAAATTAAGTGATATAATTTAGCGATTGAGACAATACTCAAGATCATTGAATGCAATGGGAATTGCCTCCTGGAACCACTCTTCCCTCACCTGCCGTACTGATGGCTCAGAGATAAATCTGTTGATCGTTGCCAGCCACTGGGGGTCATCATTGGGCAAAATCAATCCGTAGAAATCACAAGTCAGAGGTTGTTTCGGTTGCAACTGATAATCTTGAATCGATAAATCCTGTTGGACAATTTCTCCGAGGGTGAGCAGACTATCATTAGCAAAGGCATCAATCTCTCCTTCCACAACGGCATTGATTGCCTCAGTTTGTCCTTGGACTCCTTTAAAGTAGACTAAATTGGCTTGCGGATAAGTATTTTCCATAAATTCCGCCGTCGTGGTTTTCTCTAAAACCCCGATTTGGAGATTTTCCAGAGTGAAACTGGGATTGATTTCATCTGCGCGATCGCGCTGGCTGAATAAACGAGTGCCTGTAGTCAAAATTGGATTGGAGAAGGTAATCCCTTCAATATCTTGACGGATGGTGTTGGGACCGCATTCGAGATGAACCGTCCCGTTTTGAACCAGGGAAAAGCGGTTATCCAAGGTTGAAGGTAACTCCGCTAACTCGATTCTGAGATTAGCACCGATTTGACTGCTGAGATGGTTTTGTAAGGCAACCGCTAAATCGGTGCAGTAACCCCTCCACTGCTTTTGGCGGTTAATGTAACCGAACAAGGGGACATCACGACGCATTGCCACTGTTAGCACTTTAGTGCGTTGAATTTCATCAATAATCGTTTCTTGGCGGTTGGCAACAGTGGCTTCCACCGGATCGGGAATTACCGGAATCGGCAATTTCTTACCGTAAGCGGTTTCGAGAGCTTCAGGAGAAAGAGACTGAATAATTGATAAGTTGAGGGGTTTGTCCTCACTCAAGACTTGGGCATAACCAGCACTTAAATACGGGAGAAATTGATCGTCGCGATTGGCTTTGCCAGCGTCGCGATCGCGCAAATGAGCTTTAAAGAAGGCAACATTCAAGACTTTAAAGTATTCTCGTCCAAATGCTTGGTGCTGACCAATTAAAAAGGGAGGAATGGCTTCAATGCCTTCTGGACTCTGTTCACTGGTAATAAAATGCGTACCCGGATCAAATAACGCTAAATATTTCGGATCTGACTGTAGCCAAACAAAAGGGTGAATCTGCTCAGTTACCGTCGGCGCGACCAAATCGTGACTCCCGGCTGTCATCAATAACGGAATCTTAATTTGACTCATGCCTTCGGGTCCAAAAATCCCACTGCTAAGAGGATGAGCGGCTAAAGCCGCTTTAATTCGCGAGTCCCCTAAATTAAAATTTTCCGGTGGTAAATGTTGACCGCGACACTGCAGATATAGGGCAAAATTTAAAATCACATTATCCTGATGACAGGTTGTGACAAGGCGAGCATAATTGATTTCCGCGCCAGCTAGAGACAAAACGGTTGTTGCGCCCAGAGAATCGCCCATCACGCCAATCTGCTCCAAATTCAGCAAATCGGACCACTTTCCGTCTGCAGCCTCTAATTGATCAATTAAAAACGAGATCTCTTGGGGACGATTAAGAAATTCCACTGGACTCAAGAGGGTACTAAGGCGACCCGAGAGATAAGTTTCACGATAGGAAAGGTTACTGCCAATATGATCGGGAACAAATACCGCAAACCCATGGGAAGCTAAATGTTCAGCGATATAGACAAAATTTTCTTTGACTGCCCCAAATCCATGAGAAATAATAACCACTGGCGCTGGATCACCTAAGTTTTGAGGAAGGTAAACATCCACGGGAAACTCATAATTCACGGATAAACCCTGATCGGTTTGACGTAGCGCCGGATTGGTGACCGTAATTGTTTCCTCTCGAATGTCATACTCGCCGGGTTGACTCAAATCTGGCAATTGGCTGAAGTCAAAGTCGGCCCAAGGCAGTGCTTCGGCTTGCGCGTTCTTCTCAATTGCGGCAACGCTGGACTGATTATAAGCTAGGTAAACGTTTAATAACTGTTTGAGTTGGAGCAGATCTTGAACATCAATTTCAATTCGACGGGTCGGAAATTCCTCGATCGCATCAAGTATCGTCCAACCCTCTGCATTGGCTTGGTCAGCAGCGCCCACAATTGCAGCTCTGAGTCCATAAAAGCCATTGCGATGGGGAGTATAGCGGATCACTTTTCCCACTTCCTCTAACACATCTCGACCCAGGGGAGAGTGGGTCAGTTTATAAGCCTGCACGGCATCTAAGGCGAGAGGCCGTTGCAGCCCTTGTCGTAAGTTAGCCATCATCTCGTCATCAACGAAGCGAGCTAAGATTTTCAGGTCGCCGGTAAGTTCTCCGGTTTCAGCATAGACTTTCAGGGCATCCAGGGAAAAAGAAAACGTAAGCGGACCTAAAACTGAAAAACGGACTGTTTCAGCACTCAAGCTGGGTCGAGCCGTTATACATTCCGTTACAATCCCAACCATTGTTATGAGCCCAAAGGACGTAAGTCTGCACAAGAAGTTGGATAAATATTTGGTTACTGTTACCATTATCTTGCCAATTCATTCCTCTATGTCCCTTAATTTTGGCATTTTGAGGATGCGTTTGACCTGGCGCTTTGCAACTAGATTTGACAAAAGCATGAAAATTTTATTTCTCGATCAAAGTGGCAACTCTGGGGGGCAGAATTATATTTATTAGATATTGCTCAATCCTATAAAGAGAGTTAATTAGAGCCAACTCGCCAAAACATTCCAAAGTGATTCAAGGCATTGCTAACCCTTTGGCAATTTTTCCAGTATTTCTTTCTACTTTTGGTTTTGAGCAGCACCATGAATCAAAATACGCACGAGTGAAACTACAACACCTCCGGTGAGGATGCCCCAAATGTAAGTAAATAAGACTAAAAAGGAAAGAGGGAGAGTGAGACTGGCCGAGAAAAAGGAAACGGTAGTTAAACGAGGATTCTGAAGAATAAAAAGCAGTACCAGGGCTATGGCAACTGTAAGGAGTGAAATGAAGAGGTATCGCATTGTCGCTAACTCCTTAGAATAAAATTCTGGGCTTGTCCTCTAATTGTTAATTGTACTATCGGCTTAAGGCATTGTTAAATTTCAGGTCAATTGCTTTAAGTTACTTGTACGTTAAACACAAGTCACCACTTCCACTTTCGATCCTGCTTCCTCCAAGTATGGTAACACGGCAGCAGGATGGTGGTTCACATCAGAGGTGTAGTTAATTTCAGATAAATCCTTTTCACTCCCGTAAGCAACCAAGTACACTGATAGGGGTTTGCAATGAAGAAGAGTGCCTGGAGAAATGGTGCAAGCCCACTCCGGGACAGTTCCGTTTGACATTCCTTGGTCTTGACGATTCGCGATTCGAGTTGCAGAATCAAGTGGTGCCACAAAAGCGCTAATTTCACGCCAATCTGCTCGAAAGAAATTGGTATAACCAGGGTTAGCAAAAGCAATGTGTGGTGACTGTTTGGGACCTAATCCTAAAAAAGCAGAGGTGCATTGAAACTTGCTGAGTAAGGAATCAAAGGCATCTAACTGTTCGTAAGGGGAAAAGCAATGGGAAGACGGATAGGCAGAATAGGGAAAGAGGTGATTTTTTCGTTGAAAACCCCTTCCTTCTAAGGCTTTGATGACAGGTTCCATATAATTGGCAAAGGAACGTGAATCGCTACGGTTCCTTTTACTGGCCAAGGGGTTTCATCACTATGAAGATGAGGGGTCTTCTGGTTAATCCATTCTTGGAGCGCTTCTACACTCGGCGTTAGTGCCTCTTGATGATTGCAGCAGTTCGATTAGCACTTGGTAAGGCTGGATAAATGTGTTTCCAGTGGGGAATAGATGCATCGCCGAGGGATAATGATTCAGTTCTTGGAATAGCTGCGTTCCCACATACTGGTTAAGTTCCTGTTGTGAATTAAAACAATGCTTTTTCATGATTGGGTCAATAGTGAAGGTTGATTATTTTCGCGGAAAAGAAAATTATTGATATGACTAACTGCTTAAAGGATTTAAGAGTGCTGCAACAAATAAACCATCCATAATGTCTTGAAATTTCCCTAAGCAGCCTATAGCTACTGGATGATCATTTTCTTGGATTACTCTAAGTAGATTGCTTTTCTCACAGCTTTGCTCCTTTTCCGTTTTGAGTCCGGAAGTTAATCAGTCACCTCTACTCTATAAAAACAAGTAATCTCACGGCAGTACTAGCCCCAAAATAGTAAATCTGCTGATTCATCATCTTGACTTGGACCTTTTTTGGGCAGCCCAACAGAAACCTTTTGAGTTTCGCTGGCAAAAAAAATTAAGGTGATAGGGTAAAAAGAGCATAAAGCAATTCGTTATTGATCCTATGGAATATCGTCAACTTGGCAATAGTCATTTGCAAGTCAGTCTGATCTGTCTGGGAACCATGACTTGGGGGGAACAAAATACCCAAGAAGAAGGGTTTGAACAGATGGATTATGCCCTGGAACAAGGGATTAATTTTTTTGATACGGCAGAAATGTATGCGGTTCCGCCAAAAGCAGCAACCTATGGACGTACCGAAGAAATTATTGGGGAATGGTTTCAAAGTCGTAAACAGCGCGATCGCGTCATTCTCGCCACTAAGGTCGCCGGTAAAACGACAATGGACTGGATTCGCGGGGGTAAGAATCAATTAGACCGCCCCAATATTACCGAAGCCCTGGAAAACAGCCTGAAACGCCTCAAAACCGATTATATTGACCTCTATCAACTGCACTGGCCCGATCGTCCTACCAATCGCTTCGGGAAACTGGGCTTTGCCTATGCTGCGGACGAATTACCTCCCCATGAGGAGGAAAAAATGCACGAAGTGCTCACTGTTTTAGATGAATTCATCAAAGCGGGAAAAATTCGCACCATTGGCCTATCCAACGAAAGTCCGTGGGGAGTGATGACCTATCTGCGACTTGCGGAAAAATATAGTCTCCCGCGCATGGTTAGCATTCAAAATGCTTATAACTTACTGAACCGGAAATTTGAAGTGGGCTTATCGGAAATTGCCGTGCGTGAAAATTGTCGCTTACTCGCTTACTCCCCACTGGGTGCGGGAACCTTAACTGGAAAATATTTGGGTGGCAAGATTCCCCCTGGCAGCCGGCGCAGCTTAGATTCTCGTTCCTCTCGCTATAATAATCCTCGCGCCGAAAGTGCAACCAAAGCTTATTTAGAAGTGGCCAAACGCCACAATTTAGATCCAGCACAAATGGCGATCGCGTTTGTCAATCAACAACCGTTTCTCACCGCTAATATTATTGGTGCGACCAGCATGGAACAACTGAAAACCAATATTGGGGCAATGCACTTAAAATTAACAGAAGAAGCTTTAAAAGATATTGAAGCGGTCCATCAAGAAACCCCCAATCCTTGCCCTTAATCTCATGCAATCCACCTCAGAAACCTCTGCTGTAGAGAGGAACCCCTATAGCACTGAACAACCTTTACCTCCTACTTATCCCCAACCTGCCCCGCCGGTTACGTCCTCTCGCCCTTCCTTTTCTTTTCTCAAAGCCTTCTTGCTGATGACCACTGGCGGCATTACGCTGATGATATTGCTGATTCTTGTTGGTGTTTGGCGTGCGGGAAGTAGCTTTTTTAGTGTAGTGGAAAACTTCTTCACTGCCCCTCCCGCCACACCGCAAGTTGCGGTCCCCAGCATGGTGGTGAACCAAATTCAAGGGGTCAGTGAACTCACCACTGCAGTTTTCACCATGGAAGCGATTGTTCCCACCGAACAAGACCGGAAATTCGGGAATATGACTCTCGGAACCACCCGCTTACTCTATATTGCCCAAGGGGAAGTTCGCGCTGGTGTTGATTTGAACGCGATCACCGTTGAAGATGTAATCCTCAATGACGCAACAAATAGTGTTGTGGTTAAAATCCCCTCGGCTGAGATTTTAGACCAAAAACTCGATGTCACTGAATCACAGGTCTATGACTATGATCGCGGCTTCTTGAATTTAGGTCCTGATGTTGCCCCGCAATTGCAAACCTTAGCGCAACAAAAAACCTTAGATAAAGTCGTTACGGCAGCTTGTCAAGAAGGAATTTTAGAGCAAGCGCGCGATCGCGCTCAACTCACCATCAAAGAATTGTTAACTGCCAGTGGTTACACGAATGTGAAAGTGGTTTCTGAGGTTTCTCCAGCTTCTCAGTGCGCGGTAAAATAGCAATACTTTAATAAACGAAAACTAATAATGGCAAATTCAGAAACAGCAAGCGAAACCCAACTTTCTTCGGAAGCGTACAAGCAAAAAATGCAACGGCGCAAACAAGTGCAAGCCGAACGACTCAAAGCGCGAACCAACGAAAAAGGTTTAATCGTTGTGAATACGGGACCGGGAAAAGGAAAAACCAGTGCCGCCCTAGGGATGGTGGTGCGGTCTCTGGGTCATGGTTTCAATGTCGCGATCGTTCAGTTTATTAAAGGGGCGTGGGAACCGGCAGAAAAAAGAGTCTTTGCCCAGTGGCAAGAGCAACTGGTTTTCCACGCCATGGGAGAAGGCTTCACTTGGGAAACCCAAGATCGCGATCGCGATACAGAAAAAGCACAAGCGGCGTGGGAAAAAAGCTTAAGTTATATCCATGATCCGAATTATCGCGTGGTTTTATTAGACGAAATTAATGTTGCTCTCAAACTGGGCTATCTTGATGTCGCAGCAGTGATCGAAGGCTTAGCCGGAAAACCAGAAGACTCTCACGTCATTTTAACCGGTCGCGGTGCGCCCACAGAATTAATTGAAGCCGCCGACTTAGTCACAGAAATGAAACTGATTAAGCATCCCTTTCGAGAACAAGGGGTAAAAGCCCAACCTGGCATTGAATTTTAAACTGCATCGAAAAAGCGATCTTAAATAGGATCGCTATATTGATCGATGAGAGTATGTTTGCGTCTAGCCGTATCAAACTCATAAGTTAGACTATTAGAGTGCTGCAACAAATAAACCATCCATAATGTCTTGAAATTTCCCTAAGCAGCCTATAGCTACTGGATGATCATTTTCTTGGATTACTCTAGGAAAAAAACGGGGCTTAAAAATTATTGGTCTTCTCGGCATTCTCAAAGATGCTGCTAGAGCAGGATTGCTAGATTTAGAAACCACCTCTGGATTCTGGGTTGCACCCAGTTTGCTGG
>JAAANX010000102.1 GCA_009909085.1 Cyanobacteria bacterium GSL.Bin1
TTGTAACGTGTTTGTTAATTTTCGACCGTCGAGGTCTCAAATTACCCCGCTTTCCTCCCCCACCTGTTCCGAGGTGGGGGAGTCCCACGGATACTTTGTTGAAAAAAACCTTGGGGTGGACGACTCATTCCTTGTAACTGTCCTAACCAACACTGCCATAGGGGAAGTTCTTGTAACCATCCTCCTAAACAATTTTCGATCGCGCTGCGCCGACGGACTAAATTAAATTGTTGCGCGATCGCAGCAATCTGACGGCGGGCTTGTTACAATTCTTGGCGGGAACAAGTGGTTAATCCGATGCCCTGAAACCAAACCTCTCCCTGATTCGGAGGCAATAACTGTATGCGGTAGGGGTCGAGACAAAATTGTGCGAGGGAGAAGTGGTGAGTTTCTTTGAGGGTCTGAGATCTGAGCCTAGCTGGTTAGTTGCATTATCCTACAATTTGTAACTCCTAGATCGTTAAAATTAAGGATAAACCTCAAATAGCGGAAATTTTAAAGACTAACCAATGAGTGAGTACAAATCTTCCTGGCAAGTCGATTTCTACCGGGTTCCCCAAAGCAATTCTCAAAAGCAAGCGCTGTGGGAACTGGTGGTTTGTGATGAAATTGAAAAAACTTTTAAAGCGGACACTTGTGCGCAAGCAGAAGCAACGGTGGATTGGTTAGTCACTCACTTAAACGACATTGCCCAAGGATCCTTACCGGAAAAAATAAAAGTTTTTCGTCCCGAATCATTACAGTTGTTACAGTTAGCGGGAGACAAACTTGGAGTCACTGTCGAAGGAACAAGGCGCACCCCCTTTCTCAAGCAAGTATTGCGCGATCGCGGCGGCGAAGCAAGAGTGAAAGTGGAATCTCCGCCCCCGCAGCCGTTACCGGAAGAAATTTGGGGGGAACAATGGCAATTTGCCAGCCTCAATGCCGACGAAATTGAATATCGGATGCCAGAACGTCCCATTCCATTTCGAGAAATTCCCCCAGAATTGAGTCCATTTCAGCTTAATCTTGGCTCAACTACCTTAGTGCCCGGAATTATTATCTATGGCGGGCGACAGTCTTGGCAACTGGCGCAATGGTTTGCCGAAACTCAACCCATGGCCATTCAATATATCCCCACTGCGGTTGGCGAATCAGGGGGATTAATCTTAGAAGGAGGGTTGCGCGATCGCTGGGTGATTATTACCTTTGAAGATTCTGAAGTTGCCCAAGCTGCGGAAAAATTTCAGCAACGGAAACAAGACAGCAACGGCTTGCACTTTCTTCTGATCCAACCTGATGACTCAGGAATGACCAATACCGGCTTCTGGTTATTAGCTGATTCCTCTTAAATTTTGGTCAGACGCCACGGTAAGATTAAACCCTTGGAAGGGATAGTTCTCTATCCTGCTTGAACAATACTTGTCATATTTTCAGGAGAAAGCCCTTGGATTTAGCCAAAATTCCCGCGCAGCCCAAACCCGGTTTAGTCAATATTCTGATTGAAATTCCCGGCGGTAGTAAAAATAAATACGAATTTGACAAAGACTTAAATGCCTTTGCCCTGGATCGCGTTCTTTATGCTTCCGTTCAATACCCCTATGATTACGGTTTTATTCCCAATACCCTAGCTGATGATGGCGATCCCCTTGATGGTATTGTCATTATGGATCAGCCGACCTTCCCCGGTTGTGTGATTACAGCGCGCCCTATTGGGATGTTAGAAATGATTGATGATGGCGATCGCGATGAAAAACTTCTTTGTGTTCCCGATAAAGATCCCCGCTTCAAAGAAGTTTCGTCTTTACAACAGATTGCCTCTCATCGTTTAGACGAAATCTCCGAATTCTTTGCCACTTACAAACGCTTAGAAAAGAAAGAAACCGAAATTTTAGGCTGGAAGGATGTCGATAGCGTCAATGCCTTAGTTGAACAATGCGTAAAAGCGGTTAGTCGTTAAGCAAAAATAATGCTTACTTCCCGATTGTGGAGGTGAGCATTGTTTGATGCCATGACTCTCAGTCGTTACTGATACTGAAAAGATCAAGGTTGATGAAATCAATGGGTCGCCTGGGATTCGAACCCAGAACTAATCGGTTAAAAGCCGAGTACTCTACCGTTGAGTTAGCGACCCGTTGCAGGCGTTTTCTGCGCACATTAAATAATATTAACACGATAAAAATGGACATGGCAAGTCCTTAAATCAAAAAAATCAGGTTGCAACCGTTAAGTTGCTCAACGCTAATCAGCTGATTGCAAATCTTTGGCTGTAATGAGAACGGGTGTTGGCTCGCTCTCCTCGTATAGAATCAAGCGCGATCGCGCCCTTGATGAGTTTTGAGTAGAGCTTGTTTCTCAGGGGTCATGACAGAGTCTTAGCTAAATGATTTCTTTGATTCTCGGCTTTTTTAGGACTTCTTGCAAACCTGACATGTTCCCGACCAGTCCTGTAGCCTCCAATTGTAACGCGAAGCGTTGAGCGGGAGAGTATGATCAGCGGCATATTCTCCCCTCATAATTGGCGATTAGCTTTCACTATTTTTCGGTTGTTGTGCCTCTAGCTTGGCTAAACGACTCATCAAATCTTGATTATCTTGTTTGAGACGCTCAAACTCTTCTCGTAATTCCTTCATTGCTTTATCTGATCCCAAGTTTCCCTGAACCGTCTTCACTGCTTCTTCCGCCATGCGACGCACCCGTCCATCGGCGGTTTGTTCCGCAAGCGACTGCAAGATGGAAATGGCTTGTGAGGTTTGCATTTGTTTTAATGCTGTCACGACAGAGACTTGGGTGAGGAAGAAACTTTCTCCAGAAAGCGCATCTAATTGTTCTAAAATCGCTTCTACTTGGGCTTGTTCTTGACCAGTAGAAACGGTACCCAAGGCGCGAATAGCAGCTAAACGCAAGGCTTGGGGAACGCCAGCATAAGTATACAGTAGAATCATTTCCATTGCTGTTTGTGATGTCTTCATCTCAGACAGCCCACCGATTACACCACCACGAACCACTTCATTCCAACCCATACGATTGTCTAAACCTTCTCGGAATAATGCAATGGCTTCTGCTTCTTTGTCCTTGAGGTTTCCTATCGCCATTTTCCCTAGCATTTTGAAAGCGGTTGCTTCCGTATAATAACTGGGGTCTCCTTGCTGCACCACGGCTTTCACCGCTTGATAACTTTCTTCAATTTTGAAGTTAGCTAACCCTTCTAAAACCGTGCGGCGTACTTTGGGGTGTTCATCTTTTAAACCTGTGATTAACTCCGGAATCGCTTGCTGTAATTTAATTTTTCCTAACTGTTTGGCGACTTCGACTCGGACGCCCCAAAAGGGATCTTGGGTGAGACTTTCGGCAAGGGCTTTAATGACTTCCAAGCCACCTTTTTTCCCCAATGCTTCTGCCGCATAAATACGGGAGGTCACATCTGGGTCAGATTTCAGTTGGGTTTTGAGTTCTTCAGTAGGATACTCTAAAGTGACCGTTTTGAGATGATAGTTCCCTTGATCAAAGCTAATAAATTGGGGTTGTTGGGGTAAAGGAACATAAAAATTATGTTCTTTTTCATGGAGATGGAAAGACATGGTTTCAAAACAAACGTCTCCCGCTTCTGATACATAACCAAAGCCTACTGGAATTTTGAGATCAAATAACTCATTTTCCGTTACATCTTTATCGGTTTTGCCTTGAGTTTGAGTAACGGTGAGTTGAGCTAAGTGATTCTGGGCATCCCAGCTATAGCTAACTTTAAAGTCGGGATGTCCCCCCCGAAAGACATATTGGTCAAAGAGAGGAGAAAGGTTCCGTCCGGTGACTTCATCGATCGCGCGGAGTAGGTCCACTGTTTCCACCGTCCGGTGGGCATTTTTCTGCACAAAGTTGTGGATGGCTTGAGTAAAAGCTTCTTCTCCGAGTTCCCCCCGGATCATGTGATAAACACACGCCCCTTTTTCATAAAGGTGACGATCATAGAGTTCGATGGCTTCCCGATAGATATTCGTCACAATCGGACGGCGATAGCGGGAGGAGTCTTCATCGAGATAACTTCTGGCTTCGTTCAAGATATAGTAGGTTGCTTCATCTTTACTATATTCTTGTTCGGTCCATAGCACTTCTGAATAAGATGCCATCCCTTCCTTGATCCAAGCATGAGACCAATGCTTAATCACAAGTAAATCGCCAAACCACTGATGAGCAAGTTCATGGGCAACTAAACTTTCTGCCCGTTGTTTGTCTGGCATCGCCCGTTCATCTAATAAGCAACGGTCAGTTAGCAGCGTCGTGGAAGTATTTTCCATTCCCCCAAAAATGAAGTCAGCAACACAAACTTGGGCATATTTCGGGTAAGGATAGGCATAACCAAACTGTTTGGAGAAAAACTCTATCATCTGGGGCGTTTTGCCCATGGTCCGTTTAGCATCAGCTTCCCGCCCTTTCTCGACATAATATTCAACTGGAGTATGATTCCACTGATCTTCAATTTTTGCGAAATCTCCCACCGCAAGGGTCATGAGATAAGTGGGATGGACTTGGTTTTGTCGCCAGTGATAAATCGTGTTTTCCCCTTTGTCTTCAGTGGCGACTAACTCCCCATTGGAAACCGCCACATAAGGCTTCGGAACTTCTACTCGCACTTCTGAAGTCGCAAGTTGTCCCGGATAGTCAAAACAGGGAAACCAGAAGCGAGAGTCTTCGTCTTCCCCTTGAGTCCACACTTGGGTGGGTTTATCGGGATAATCTTTGTCCGGTTGAATGAAATACAGTCCCCGTTGTGGATGATCAACCCGATAGTGAATCACTAAGTCAATCGGGTCAAAGGTTGTGGGTTGCAGGAGTTGGACTTGTAGTTGTTTCCCGTCGTAGTGAAAGGGTTGGCTAACTTGGTTGATTTGTACCCTTTCGATGGTTAAATCTTCTGCGTCAAGGGTGAGGTGCGTTAACCCCGACTGCACTGGTTTGAGGGTAAGGGTACTACTGCCCTGAAACGATTGGTTAGGAATGTCTAAAACGAGATCAAGGAAAATATGTTGAACGTTTCCGGGGCGATCAGGGGTGTAGTGAGGTTTCGCCCCCGGAAGAATAAATGATTTGCGTCCGTTTTCTTCAGTATCAAAGAGGAAATAGTTATATTTCATCGCTAAGGTTCGACAGGTTGGGGTATTTCTCTCTAGGGTAGCGTTAGAACTTGATTCCTAGCTGTCCATTGATACCCCGCACCGAATGATAGCCAGCCCCGACGAAAATATTACCTGGTGGCTGCACTTGTAACCCACCAGAAATGGCAATGTCATCTTCTGCATCCGAATAAAAGCCAAGACCAAGATAGGGAGAAACAACGGGAAAGGAAACAAACTTGAGTAGATCAACCCCAGTTGCCCCATCTTCACGACCGCCGAGTTCAACGCCAAAATCAAACCAACGCGCGCCTATGGCATAACTAATCTCACTATCTTCAACACCAATCGACCCCCACGGCTGCGGCGTCACTTGACTCGCTGCTGGTTGAGGGTAGGAAATTGCCCCAAGGGTAGTCAAGCCCATGGTTGCTGTCAGAGAGAGAGAAAATTTTAGCGTCGCGTTCATAAACATTAAGGGATTAAGTATTGTTTACGATGACGCAGATTTTAAGAGTGAGGTTGCCTAATTTTTCACCGAACCTAGCGGAGGTTGGGAAATCTAAAAAGAAATGTATTCCTGATCCGCAAAATTAGCCCCAGGAGCAATTTCCTGGGGCCCACTTCATCACCTTAATCGTCCTCGGCAAAGATATAGCGACGTAACTCTTTTGGATCAGGTTCAGGGCTATTTTCAGCGTACTCTACTGCTTCGTCAATTTCAGTTTGCACCCTGTTTTCAATCTCAGACAGTTCTTGTTGAGTTGCCAATTCTTGTTCTACCAAGTAAGCACCTAATTTCTTGATTGGATCTCGAGCAAACCAAGTATCTTTTTCTTCTGAAGGACGAAGCTCATCGGGATCGGCAAGAGAGTGACCGCGAAAACGGTAAGTTAGTGCTTCAATTAAGGTAGGGCCTTCTCCGGCGCGCGCGCGAGCAATGGCTTCTTCGGCAACGGAATGTACGGCTAAAACGTCCATGCCATCGACTTCCACGCCTTCCATGCCAAAGACACTGGCTTTTTTATAAATTTCCGGTTGGGACGTCGCGCGATCGTGAGCCATACCAATTGCCCATTTGTTATTTTCGACCACAAACAAAATCGGTAAGTTCCATAAAGCAGCCATATTCAAGCATTCAAAGAACTGACCGTTATTAGTAGCACCATCGCCGAAAAAGCAAGCTGTCACTTGATCGGCATTGGGATCGCCCAGCACTTCCCGGCGATATTTGCTTTGAAACGCCACCCCAGTTGCAACTGGAATTCCCTCAGCAACAAACGCATATCCGCCTAATAAATTGTGAGGTTCCGAAAATAAGTGCATGGATCCGCCACGCCCTTTACTACAGCCGGTTTCCTTACCAAAGAGTTCTGCCATGACTTCTTTTGGCGGAACGCCAGCACTGAGAGCATGAACGTGGTCACGGTAGGTACTTGCAACATAGTCTTCGTCTTGGCGCATTGCTTTAATCACGCCAGTAGAAACAGCTTCTTGACCGTTATAAAGGTGAACAAAGCCAAACATTTTGCCGCGATAGTACATTTCGGCACACTTATCTTCAAATAAGCGCCCGAGGGTCATATCCTCATAGAGAATTAAACCTTGTTCACGATTAATTTGTGCGCGTTGCGGTTGAAAGGTGGGTAAAGTTCGTTCAGCGACCATAGATTTTATATGATTTGAAATGAGTGAACTACCTACACTCAATCGCACTCTGCGATATGAGTGAAGTTTCCTACCCAAAGAAGTGCCTCCAAGTGAGAGACTTTTTGGTCTTATCTTCTGGCGATAGGCTTTGCCCCGTGTTCTACAGGTACCGAATTCACCGCCATGTCGCTCTGGGAATTCAATTTCCGCAGGCTCGGCGGTCAAAAGCATGGAAAAAATGGAAAATTCTTTAAGGCTGGGCTTGGTTTTGACTGCATTGTCTCCCATGCAAGACTTGATTCATTTTATCACCAGTGGGACGATTAATCTACGATGCAATCGTAGATTAATAAAGCGATTCAGAGGAAATTTGCTGAGCAAACCAGGTATCATTCATTTTGACAACGATTAAAATCAAATTGTCATTGGATATCTTGTTTACTTAAAGTAAGGGGATAGCTCATTTGTCTGAGATTTCTCTCTTAACTAAATGTTAATGTAACCGCTCAACACTGGGGAAGTAAACCGTGCGCATTCCGCTCGACTATTACCGGATTATTGGTCTACCTTTACAATCCACTGCTGACCAAATTGAGCAGGCTTATCAGGATAGGCTTCGCCAAACTCCTCATTCGGAGTACACTCAGGGAACACTCGATGCTCGTCAAGAGCTACTCGACTGGGCGTATCAAGTTTTATCAGATCCTGAACAACGGAGTGAGTATGATGCGAATTATCTGCTCACTACTTATGACATAGATGACATAGAAGCGGAAGAAACCATTACTTTACCTCATTTGGAGAGTGCCGAAGAAGCGGTGATCACTGGTTTTGACACGCCGAAATTAGAGGTAGAAACCCCTCAACAATTAGTAGGAGCGTTGTCACTCTTATATGAACTTGGGGAATACCAGCGAGTCCGCAGTTTAGGAGAGTGGCTTTTAGCCAATCCCGATCAGGCTCTGATGAACCAAGAGCAAGGGCTGCCAGCAGCCATGGAAAAGGATTTGATTTTAACGGTCGCACTCTCTTGCTGGGAGTTAGGGCGTGAGTTATGGCGACAAGAGCAGTACGAAGCAGCAGCAGAAGCAGTGGCAAGAGGAAAAGAGATCTTGGTGGATTGGGATTTCTTTCCGGAATTACGTCAAGAAATGACAAGTGAATTGAATAAACTTTCTCCTTATCGTATTTTTGAGTTACTTTCTCAGCGTGATTTTGATGAAAAAGCGGTTGCGAAAGGAATTACTCTGTTACAGGATATGTTCATCCAGCGCGGTGGCATTGATGGTGAAATTCCAGATGAGTCGGGTTTAAATGTAGATGAGTTTCTGCACTTTGTTCAGCAAATTCGAGAATATTTGACAGCTCAAGAACAAGAAGAATTATTTGCCAAAGAAGCTCAACGGTCTTCAGTAGCGACCTATTTGGCAGCTTGTGCCGGAATTGCGCGAGGCTTTGCTTATCTAGAACCTCATTATATCCGCAAAGGGAAACAATTTCTGCAACGCTTAGAACAAGAACATGAGCGAAAGGGAAATCGCGCTGATGTTTACTTGGAAGAATCAATTTGTGCTCTTTTATTGGGGGAGACGGAGACGGCACTGTATTTAGTGGAAAAGAGCCAAGAAACTGAAGCGATCGCGCAAATCCAAGCTTACGCGGCAGAAGCGGGTGAGACGCCTGATTTGCTCTTAGGGTTATGCCATTATGCGGAAGAGTGGCTGGAGTCAGTTTTGTTTCCGAAGTTTTTAGACTTAGCCGACCAACCGGCAGCCCTAAAAGATTATTTTGCCAGTGAGTGGGTGCAACAAACCCTTGAATCATTCCAAGGGAGTGAAACGGCACCGGCTGAGCAGGAAAACATCTCCCCTCATTTGTTGAGCAATACCGAAGCAAGTTCTTCCTCATGTCAGGTTCGTGAAGCTGAGGAAATTGCCTCCTCCCAAGCAGAACAATCTGCTTGGCAAAAACGCCGCTACTCCCGTTCCAAACGCTCATCACCGTTTTCCTCGAAAGCCTCACGAATGATCGGCTTATTGCTGGTGACAGGTGTCGGATTAGGCGCGATCGCGCTGGTTAGCTTCGGTCTCTATCGAGGGGTGAGTGCGTTGTGGTCGCAGTTCGCGCCGGGTCGTCAGATAACTACGGTACAATCTCCCCCCTTAGCCTTAGAACTCAATACTTCTCCGGTTCCGATTCCTAATTCGGTTTTGCCTCAAAATACAGTGGATTCTCCGATTCTGAATCGCGATCGCGCTGAGGAAGTGATTCGCACTTGGTTAAGCAGTAAAGCGCAAGCCCTGGGCCCGGAACACCGCATTGACGCTCTGAACACAATTTTAACGGCTCCCTTGCTTGAATCCTGGCAATATCGGGCTCGAATCTTTGAACAGAATAATTCTTATCAGCAGTTTCGCCACAGTGTCAGCATTGAGAGTTTATCTTATCCGGCAGATAACCCCAACGCAGGAGAAATCACGGCAACCGTGCGGGAAGTAGCAAAGTTTTACCGCAATGGTCAGCAGATTCAAGGGGAATCTTACGACTCGACCTTAAAAGTACGGTATGATGTAGTGCGCGAAAATCAGACTTGGCGCATTCAGGAAATTGCAGTGCTAGAGCAGTGATCAAGAAGTCAGCGAGGGCAGTGGGTTCAAGAAAAACAGGGAAAAGCCAATTCCGGAGAAGGCAAAGGGACAATAAGGATCTGTGACCCCTTTTTAACCTTGACCTTTTTGCCTCAACGAATGCCATCAATTTAACGAATAATGACGAATGACCAATAACAAAGAAACAATCACGAATGATAATCTTGTCAAACTGACTCCCAATGCGAGTTACAGTCTTGCCATTCAATTGTCTTATCCCAATGTTCCGCTCAACGCCTCTCAGGGCAAACCGGCAATGTTGCCGCAAATTACCCATACCATCACCCAACTCCGAGGCAAAATTGGCGATGTTGTCGTCGAAGCCGAAACGCGGGATATGATCCAACGCCACTTAATTGTCGATGCTTACAGTGAAGAACACGCAGAAGCCATTGTCCAAGGCTTACGCAGTATTCCTGAACTCGAAATTATTAGTGTCTGCGATCGCACAATGGCCTTGCATCAAGGAGGAAAAATTTCTGTTCAGAGTCGAATTCCTGTGCAGTCACAAGGGGATTTAGCCATGGCGTATACCCCTGGCGTCGGCCGAGTCTGTCGCCTAATCGCAGAGCAACCGGATCAGGTTTTTTCCTTAACCATTAAAGGGAATACCGTTGCCGTAGTCAGCGATGGCAGTGCGGTCTTAGGGTTAGGGAATTTAGGGGCAGCAGGGGCTTTACCGGTCATGGAAGGAAAAGCCTTGTTATTTAAAGAGTTTGCCAATCTCGATGCCTTTCCCATTTGCTTAGATACCCAAGATACCGAAGCCATTATCACTACCGTCAAGCAAATTGCGCCTGTATTTGGCGGAATTAACTTAGAAGATATTAGTGCCCCTCGTTGCTTTGAAATTGAACAGCGATTGCGGGAAGCTTTAGATATTCCGGTGTTTCATGATGACCAACATGGAACCGCAATTGTGGTGTTAGCTGCTCTGTTTAACGCCCTCAAGTTAGTGGATAAAGCCCTTGCGGAAGTGAAGATTGTCATTAATGGGGCGGGGGCGGCTGGAATCGCGATCGGGCGTTTATTAAAAGATGCCGGGGCAAAACCCGAAAAAATTCTGCTTTGCGATTCGAGAGGAATTGTGAGTAAAAATCGCTCTGATTTGACCTCAGAAAAAGAAGAATTTGCCGTTGCCGAGGGTGGATCGTTAGCAGATGCTATGCAAGCGGCAGATATTTTTATTGGCGTCAGTGTCCCTGGTATTGTTACGCCCGAGATGGTAAGCTCAATGCACTGCGATCCCATTATCATGGCGATGTCCAATCCGATTCCTGAAATTCAGCCGGAATTGATTAGTGATCAAGTGGCGGTGTGTGCCACAGGACGGAGTGATTATCCTAATCAAATTAATAATGTCTTGGCATTTCCCGGCGTGTTTCGTGGCGCATTAAATTGTCGGGCTTCTGTAATTACCACTCAAATGTGTCTGCAAGCAGCGCGCGCGATCGCGTCCTTAATTTCTCCTAGTGAGCTCTGTGCAAACTATATCATTCCCTCCGTTTTCGACCCACGAGTCGTTACTGCTGTCGCTGAAGCAGTGGAAAAAACGGCCCAACAAGAAGGAGTGATTAAAACAGAGTAGATGTTTGCTATAAATTTCTTCTGGAGAAGAGGTGACAAAGGGATCAAGGAGAGGGGGTAACTCTTGCCGATTTCCCAATGACGAATAACTAATGACTAATGACGAATAACCGATGACGGCTCACCAAGAACTTCAACAAAAAACGAGTAAAGCATATAAAAAAAAGAACAAATGGATTATACGCTTTGAACAAGTCATGGCATTTATTGCCCTATTTAACTTAGGTCTTGTTTTTCTTGATATCAGTTATATCCCCTTCCGAAACTTTTATCTCAAAGAATTTCGACTGATTGTGCAAGGCTTAAATTACATTCCTCAATCGGACTTTATTGAACAATATACCCCTAGTTTAATCTCGGCCTATCGCCAAATTCCTGACTCTTTCCTCGAACGAGCCCCTCTCCTTGCTCAAGGGTATGATTATGTCAAAGGGATTGAACCACATCCGGAAACCGAACAATATTTACAAACCGTTGAAATTTTAAAACAACAAGTTACAAAAACCGGTTTAGAGTCTTATCAAACCCAACGAATTTTAGAAGATTTACGTCAGCAAAGTATCCAAATTATTCAAAATAATCCTTTTGAAGTTGCGAATAAAACCGGTACGCTAGAAACGATTAAAGATCGGATGCGGGAACATATGGAGGTTCACTTTGCAGAAAAAGCTTTCCAAGAGTTTTGGACCGCAGAGTATTTGATGGCTAATCGCTATGAAAAACAATTGCAATTCTTCGAGACGCAAATTGAAACCCTAATGGATACCAATTACTTGCGAGGAATTGATATCGAAACAGGAGAATTTATTAATCGTTTTTGGCTTTTAGACTTACCGTTTGTCATCTTATTTGCTGTTGAATTTGCTGGACGAACCTATTTAATCCACCGCCGACATATTGGCTTACGTTGGATTGATGGGATGCTCTGGCGTTGGTATGATGCTTTTTTATTTATTCCTATTTTTCGGTGGTTAAGGGTGATTCCTGTAACTGTGCGAGTGGATCAGTCGGATTTAATTGAACTGGAGGGAGTCAAACGACAAATTTCCCAAGGGTTTGTGGCGAGTATTGCTGAAGATATTACCCAAGTTGTATTTGTTCGTCTGGTTAATCAAGTCCAAGGTTCCATTCAACGGGGAGAACTTAGAAAAGCACTTTCAGAAGCCAATACTAGTCAATATATTGATCTCAATGAGACGAATGAAATTGCTGAACTCAGTAAATTGTTTGTCCAGTTAGCCGTTTATCAAGTCTTACCCAAAATTCGTCCGGATGTGGAAGCCATTGTTCGCCACAACGTTAGTAAAGTTTTAGAAACGTCTCCTGCCTTTCAAGGAATGCGACAAGTTCCCGGTTTAGAACGCTTTGAAAGTCGCTTAACTGAACAATTTGTCAGCTTACTCTATCAAGTCATTTATGATGCAATTATTGGCGCGATCGAAGAAGATCCAGAAGCAGAAAAACTAATTGAAGAGTTGGGAACTAATTTGACACAAGTGCTAACAGATGAACTGCAAGGAAAACAAACCCTAGACAAGATGCAAAGGCTGTTAATTGATTTATTAGAAGAAGTGAAAGTTAACTATGTTGAGCGTTTATCCGAGGAAGATGTGGAAGACTTATTAGAACAAACTCGCCGCTTACGTCAAATGGGTAAAACTCAATAGTTTATTAGCACTTCTTGCTTGGGTGAAGGACAAAGTTGTCCCCTATTCCCTATTCCCTATTCCCTAGCGCGTCGCACTACAGTTAAACCGTGTTTCTATTTTTATCTAAACTCCTGCCGCTTTTTTTATATCCTTTAGGATTAACCAGCCTTTTTTTACTAGTGGGTTTAATTATTGCTTGGAAACGTCCTGCCTTGGCATTGGTTCCTATGGGAATGAGTTTATTGATTATTTTAGTGGCAAGTAATGCCTGGGTGAGTTCTTTGCTGATGCAATCCTTAGAATGGCAACAAATTTCTAGCGAAGAGTTACCCGAAGCTGAGGCGATCATTTTATTAGGGGGATCAACACGCGTACCCACTCCGCCTCGCAATACGGTGGAAATCACAGAATCTGGTGATCGTGTGTTGTATGCAGCCCACCTCTATAAAGAAGGGAAAGCCCCCCTGATTATTGCCACGGGCGGACGAATTACTTGGTTACAAAACGCACCGCCAGAAGCAGATAGTATGAAGAATTTATTAATCGAAATTGGGGTACCTGAATCAGCAATCATAGAAGAAACTCAAGCCCTCAACACCTATGAAAACGCCCTTTATACCAAGAAAATTTTGGAACAACGAGGGATCAAACAGTCGCTGCTGGTTACCTCGGCTTCTCATATGCCGCGATCGCTGCGCGTGTTTCAAAAACAAGGAATTGATGTAATTCCTGCCCCCACAGACTTTTTAGTGACTCAACTTGACTGGGAACAATTACAAATAACTCCCCAAGCCACTCTCTTAAATTTACTGCCCAGTGCTGAGAATCTGAAGCAAACCACTCAAGCGCTAAAAGAATATCTGGGTCTGATTGTGTATTGGTTAAAAGGTTGGATTTAAGTTTTTCCTCCAATGTTGTGCCAAGTCGTGTATGCTAACCGAACTATCATTGACTAAGTTGCAGAGGCTTGGGGAAGATTAAGGAGGAAAATTGTGCTGAATTTTGGCCCATCTCCCCCAAAAATTTTCCCTCTCTTAGTTACTCACCGTTCGCTCAAATTTCTGAGCTATGGGCGACAGCCCCGCGTTCTGTTGCGTAGCAACGAACGTCGGGAAGGATAGCCCGTGACTCGTAGCAAAGCGGAGAGGCACAATCTATGTTATACTCATAAATGTCCGAATAT
>JAAANX010000103.1 GCA_009909085.1 Cyanobacteria bacterium GSL.Bin1
ACCGGATGTTCCACTTGAATGCGGGTATTCATTTCCATGAAGTAGAAGTGACCATGAGCATCCAAGAGAAATTCTACTGTTCCTGCACCGACATAGTTAATGGACTGGGCTGCTTTCACGGCTGCTTTTCCCATTTTTTGCCGTAAGTTAGCATCTAAAACCGGACTCGGTGACTCTTCAAGTAATTTTTGGTGACGACGCTGAATGGAACAGTCTCTTTCTCCCAAGTGTATGACATTCCCATACTGATCAGCGAGGATTTGAAATTCAATATGACGGGGACGTTCAATAAATTTTTCTAAGTAGACACCACCATTACCAAAAGCAGCTTCTGACTCTCCCTTCGCCGCTTGAAAGAGCTTACTTAACTCGCCTTCATGGTGGACTAAACGCATTCCCCGCCCTCCCCCACCAGCAGTGGCTTTCAGCATGACTGGGAAGCCAATGTTTCGAGCAACGCGATAAGCCGTTGTTTCATCAGCTAATAAGCCATCACTACCGGGAACCACCGGAACCCCTGCTTTTTGCATGGTTTCTTTTGCTGTTGATTTGTCTCCCATTGCGCGAATGGCAGCCGGCGTCGGTCCAATGAAGTGAATTTGATGATCAGCGCAAATTTCAGAGAATCTGGCGTTTTCGGCTAAAAACCCATATCCGGGATGAATGGCAGTTGCGTTACGAGTCAGGGCAGCAGCAATCAGGTTAGGAATATTCAGGTAACTTTTACTCGAAGGCGGTTCGCCAATGCAGACACTTTCGTCAGCCAATTGAACATGAAGCGCATTACGGTCAATGGTAGAGTGTACGGCAACGGTGGTAATGCCGAGTTCTTCACAACTATGTAAAATTCGCAGGGCAATTTCCCCACGATTCGCAATTAGGATTTTAGAAAAGGACATTGGTAACTATAAAAATGCAGATATTAAAGTTGTTTTTTCTCCGAAGCAATAACTCTAACCAGTGACCCTTGACCAATTAGTCACATCAACCGAATTAAGATGTTGTCAATCAAACTCTCAACCAATCATCGCTCATCACTCATAAATTGTTTCGTCTTCTTCCCGCCAAGCTGGATCGACCATACAAACAAATACTAATGGTTCATCGCCACAATTATGGACATATTGACGTGCATTGGGGGGAATATAAATGGCATCTCCTGGCTCAATCACTTGGCTTTCGTTATCTATGTGCATTTCCCCTTTGCCTTGCATAATGTAATAAACTTCGGAGGTCGTTAAGGAGTGGGGAATAGACGTTTGACCAATTGGGACAATGGCATGAGCGAGACTATAGCGTAGCTCTAAAGGCTGCTTATCCGGATGTAACAATTCTCGTAAAATTGTGCCATCCCCCGCTGTAAATTCTTCGCATTCGTTGAGTTTTCTTACTAACATCTTTTCCTAAATCCTTATGTTCAATTCAAACCTGATCGCGGCGAATAATCTTGACAATTAATGGCTTGTTCTGTGTTGGCAATCAGCGGTTGAATAGTGCATTTCAGTCGGTGATCATTGGTAAAAAATTGACAATTTGCACAGGGAATTTTGTGCATGGTTTCACCTCGTCTCACAGCGCTATAGATGGCACTGAGCAGTGTCCAAATCAGCAGAATGGTGAACCCCCAAGCCAAAACAAAGCACAGGGGAACCAAAAAGGGTTGCAGTAATGAAAGTAGGGTGTTGAGGAATGTAATCAAAACAAAACCAGGGATTAATTGCTGTTCTTGGCTCATCACGCTCGGTGAAAATTACCAATTCTTTATCGTATCACAGAGCATCCCTGGAAGATTAAGTCAAGTAATGGAGATGGAGTTTAGACACTAATCTTCTCTTTGAGTTCTGATAGTTGTTGTTGGTTAAAGATGCGTTTAAGGAGTGCGGCTGCGGCTTGGGGCTCGGCTGGAATTAAGACATGAGGGATAGAAGCATTGGCTAGACGATTCAAGCTTTCGCCAATTTTGATTGCTTGGGGTTGCTCGAGTTCGATGCAATCTGCCCCTTGTTTGAGTTCTTTAATTACGACTGGGGCAAGGGTACGATAGGAGTGTTTTGGATTGACGATCGCGCTGTTGGCTGTCTCAACCAATTGTCGCCAGTTCGGATCATCCTCTGCTAATCCTTTAGCACGATGACAAATTTGTGACAAAGTTTGGCGCGTCTCAACAGTGTCCTCTCCTTTAAATAATTGCAACATTTCTCGTAACAGCGGTCGGATCTCAATGACCTGATTTTCAATCGCAGTTGTGGGTTCAGCGGTTGCAGCTCCGCCGAGATCAGCGATTACTGCTTTTACATCGGCACATTGATCTAAATGTTCCTGTAATTCCTTAAATTGAGATTCTGCCCCTTTAACGAGTTCTTTGCCTTGGCCTTCACTCAAGCCCTCTGGCGATTGCAAGCGCGCGATCAAATCTTTTAGTACATCAAAAGCAGAAAGAAACAGTGACTCGAGTTTTTCATCAACATTGACTTTGCCATCCCGAAACACCTTAAAGGCATCTTCAAGACGGTGAGCCGTTTTTTGGATGCTGCCATAGCCCAACATTGCCCCGCCTCCTTTAATGGAGTGGGCCGCCCGAAATAATTCATCAATTTGTTCTGAATCTTCACTCGCACTCGATAGGTTCAGTAGTCCTTGTTCGAGTGTTTCTAGATGTTCTTTCGCCTCTTCAATAAAATACCCGAGGATGCGTTGTTGATTATCGCTCATAATAACCTTACCTTGGCTAGATCCCAATGTTTTTATCCTACCCTGTTCACGTGATGAGATAACTTGCCCAAGCCGTGACTTGTTCTTCACTTTTTTCTTCGGAAGAGCCAGAAGCAGTTTTGTCGCGGATCAGTAAACGCCAAGTTTTACCCTCCGCTTGCCGCTGTAGATAAATGTCAAACTCATTCTTCTGTTGCGTAATCTCTTGACGAGGCAAATTGAGTTTAAGGGTATACGTGCCACTGACTTCATAAGTGGGTAAATCAGCGATATAAAGGGGATTCAGCGTTTTGACCTTAAGATTTTTGACGTCAAAGTTGGTAGGGGTGGAACGGTCCAGTTGGGTGTTTAAACGATCTTCGGTCAGAGTGAGTTGGCGCGCGATCGCGTGCTTAATAATTTCTCGCCCCGGCGCTAACCCTTTCGGTGGGGTATTGCCACCACAAGCTGTCAACAAAACCACAAGCAGTAAGATGAAAATAAGCCGAAGCTGGTGACCAATGGTTAAAACAGGCGGTTGCTTAAACCCAAAGCGCAAGTGCTGAGGTTGAAAAACTTTCATGACCTGACCTCCCTTTCCTTTACCCCTGATTCCGAGCCAATTTGATCGGTCAAAACTCTAAGATAACCTAAAATTCACCCTCTCTTGAGCGTTGAATATATTAAGATATTTGACAACTTGCTTGTAGAAATTAAAAATAGATCATTTGTTGTCAATTTATTGAGGACTTGTAGAGAGATCCAATCAAATATGAAAATAGCAGTTACCAAAGAAATTGAAGTGGGAGAGCGCCGAGTGGCGCTAATCCCTGATATTGTCTCCCGTTTAGTCAAACAAGGCTGGGAGATTCAGGTCGAAGCTGGGGCAGGAGAAGCAGCCTTTTTTAGCGATCGCGCTTATGAAGAAGCCGGTGCTACTATTATCACTGATAAAGCAACTTTATGGCAAAGTGCTGATATTATCACTAAAGTCTCCGCACTCAAAGAAGAAGAACTCCCCCTCCTGCCAAAAGGAAAATCAGTGATTGGTTTACTCGACCCGTTAGGCAAGCCGGAATTGATTCAAACCCTAGCAGAACAAGGGATTAATAGCTTTGCCCTCGAACTCATGCCTCGGACTAGCCGTGCCCAAAGTATGGATGCACTCTCTTCCCAAGGCAATATTGCGGGTTACAAAGCAGTATTACTAGGGGCAACAGCATTGCCAAAATTCTTCCCGATGTTGACGACTGCGGCAGGAACCATTCGCCCAGCCACCGTTTTTATCATTGGGGTTGGGGTAGCCGGTTTACAAGCCATTGCTACTGCGCGTCGTTTAGGAGCATTGGTGGAAGCCTTTGATATTCGCCCAGAAGTGAAAGAACAAGTACAAAGTCTGGGCGCAGATTTCGTGGAAATGTCCTTTGAAGAAGAAACCACTACTAAAGATGGTTATGCCAAAGAAGTTTCCAAAGATGCCAAACAACAGTCCCAAGAACTGATTGCCAAGCACGTGGCAAAAGCTGATGTCGTGATTACAACCGCACAAGTCCAAGGTAAACGTGCTCCGCAATTGGTGACCAATGACATGATCAAGCAAATGAGACCCGGTTCTGTTATCGTTGATCTGGCTGGAGAGCAGGGTGGAAACTGCGAACCCACCGAAGCCGGAAAAGATATTCAAGTTGAGCCGGGAGTGACGGTCATTGGACCGATTAACTTGCCCTCTTCCCTACCGATTCACGCTAGCCAGATGTATAGTAAGAACGTTTCGACCCTGTTGCAATATCTGGTGAAAGAGGAACAAATGCAACTGGATTTTGAAGATGACATCATCAATAGCATTTGTCTCACTCATGATGGCGAACTGCGCAACCAACGAGTGAAAGATATCTTAGCAGCGAAAACCGAATCAAAAGTCTAAATACGCGAGGAAATAACGATGGAAACAACACTCATTGCCAGTTTATTTGTATTTGTCCTGGCTGCTTTTGTCGGGTTTGAAGTGATTAATAAAGTTCCCCCAACGCTACACACTCCCCTCATGTCAGGTGCTAATGCTATTTCCGGTATTACTGTCATTGGTGCGGTGCTGATCGCCGGCGCCGGTGGCAATAGTACAGTCACGACTATTATGGGCTTTATTGCCGTTATCCTAGCCACAATCAATGTCGTCGGCGGGTTTCTCGTCACTGATCGGATGCTGCAAATGTTTAAAAAATAAGGAGGCTAAATCTTAAGTGAACGACTTAACAACATTTTTACCCACAGGGATTCAAATTAGCTACTTAGTTGCGGCTTCCCTGTTTATTCTTGGCTTAAAGAAATTAGGGTCCCCAGCGACAGCTCGTAATGGGAACGTTTTATCTGCAACAGGGATGCTTCTTGCCGTCGTGGTTACCCTGCTGGATCAACAAATTCTTAATTACCAATGGGTGCTCATTGGAGTCGCTGTTGGATCAGTGATTGGTGCGATTATTGCCAAAACCGTTGCCATGACAGCAATGCCACAAATGGTTGGCTTCCTCAACGGCTTAGGAGGTGCGGCCTCAGCATTAGTTGCGATGGGCGAATTTTGGCGACTAGTCCACTCAGAAGCAGGAGTGCCCCTTGACGCGACCATTACCGTGATTCTCGGGATTTTTATCGGTGGGGCAACCTTGACGGGTAGCTTAGTGGCAGTAGGCAAGCTACAGGGGATTATTACCGGAAAACCCGTGACTTTCCCTTTGCAACAACCCATTAACATCGCGATCGCGGGTGCCTTTATTGTCAGCAGTGCGTTTTTAATTGCCAACCCAGCTGATCAAGCGGCCTTCTTCACCATGATTGGACTGGCGAGCTTGTTTGGGATTCTCTTTGTCCTTCCTATTGGCGGTGGCGATATGCCCGTTGTCATTTCGCTATTAAACTCTCTATCTGGTTTAGCAGCCAGTGCAGCAGGTTTCGTCGTCATGAACAATATGCTGATTATTGCCGGAGCGTTAGTCGGGGCATCCGGTTTAATCCTTACCGAAATCATGTGTAAAGGCATGAACCGCTCTTTAGCCAGCGTTCTCTTTGGTGCGTTTGGCGGCGGTGACGCCGGTGGTGTTCCCGGCGCTGTTGGTGCGGACTTAGGCGATAAAGTGGTCCGTAGCATTGGTTCTGAAGAAGCAGCGATGATGCTCCGCTACGCCCGTTCGGTAGTGATTGTGCCGGGTTATGGCATGGCGGTTGCCCAAGCCCAGCAAGCGATTCAGGAATTAGCGATTCTCCTTGAACAAGGGGGCGTGGAAGTGAAATATGCGATTCACCCGGTTGCGGGAAGAATGCCAGGACACATGAACGTTTTACTCGCCGAAGCGAATGTTCCTTACACGCAACTCTATGATATGGATGACATTAACCCGCAATTTGAACAAACGGATGTGGCGTTAGTGGTGGGTGCTAATGATGTGGTGAACCCCGGTGCCCGTCATGACCAGGGAAGCCCGATTTATGGGATGCCGATTCTAGAAGTAGATAAGGCAAAACAAACCATTGTCATTAAGCGGAGTTTAGGAACGGGTTTCTCCGGGATTCAGAACGAACTCTTTTTCAAAGATAAAACGACGATGCTCTTCGGTAGCGCGAAAGATATGCTTACCCAATTAGTCTCGGAAGTAAAACAGCTCTAAAGCTAACTTTCTAATCTGTTGAGTGACGCTCCAGTCTAATGCTGGGGCGTTCTTTTCTTAAAGCGATTCCTGATGCTGTTACAAAACTTGAAATTAACCATAGTTAGGGCTTGCTGAATTAAGCTGAAGTGTAGAGCCGACAAGGAATAGAGAAGCAATCAAAGCAAAATGGGTTCTCTAACTCTTCTGAGCAAAAGACAGTATAAACGTTTGTTAGTCGTCCAGGAAGTGGCTCGTCAGCAAGGAATAATGTTTGAGAACAATCAAAGAAGAATTGATAATCGGATTGTCAGTTTAAGCCAGCCCCATGTGCGTCCAATTGTGAGAGGAAAAGCTGGACAAGCGGTAGAGTTTGGTGCCAAACTTTCCGCTAGTTGTTTTGATGGGTATGTCTTTTTAGATCATTTAAGTTGGGAGAATTACAACGAATCAAAAGACTTTAAAACTCAAATCGAAGCCTTTAGAACTTATACAGGATGTTACCCGGAATCGGTTCATGTTGACAAAATTTATCGAACACAGGAAAACCGAGCTTGGTGTAAGGCAAGAGGAATTAGAATTAGCGGTCCTCGTTTAGGAAGACCACCCAAAAAAGTCAGCTTAGAAGAAAAGAAACAAGCCCGATTAGATGAAAGAATTAGAAATGAAATCGACGAGCGACCCCGCGCCGTCGCACGGCGCTAGGGAACGCGCGAGTTGAGGGGAAATTTGGTCAAGGAAAGAGAAGATTTAGTTTAAATCAGGTGATGATGAAATTACCTTCTAGTTCGGAAACAGCAATTGCTCTTACTTTTTTAGTGATGAATTTAAACACTCTGTTGACAAGGGTGTCTTATCTTCTTTTTAATCTATTTTGGCAAAAACTCCTTTTAGCTTTACTAAAATTTATACGAAATGAAATTAAAATAAGTTTTCTTTATTAAAATAATGCTCTCACCTGATGTGTTATTTCTCTTTTGCTGTAATTGACTCGAAGGGTCAATCGATCGCGACTTTTTCAGCAAGCCCTAATTAACCAAGCTTGGGGTGCGGTTTCATTTTGCCTTCCAAGTTCCACCGTAACGATAGTAAAGATTATTCGCACTGAGTTTTGGCCAACAATCTGGGCAGACTAAATACCAGCAATTGCTCTGGTCAAACTGAATGCGGTAGCGTAAACTAACAACCGTTTGGCAGTATTCACAAGGTTTTGGTTGTTTTGCCATTGCTCATGTAAAAACCAACTCCATGCCAATTCATCCTGCAACCTTATAACAATTGACAACTGCTGAGGTGTTAGAAAATGACCAAAAGCCTTGAAAAACAAGACACCAAACCAAAAAAAACGATTTAAGGAGAACTATTACTTCCCAAGAAAATCTAGTTTATTAGGAGAGGGCAAGCAACGATGAGTTTTCATCTTCATAAAACAATTTTATCGCATCACTATTCCGACGCAGTAAATTTTCAACTTGTAATGTCGAGCAGTTTCCAAGTCGGAGCCAAATGACTTTAGGTGGGTTCCCAAATACTAAACTCAGATCGTGCATATCAGCATCTTTCGAGACAATCATCAAATTGTTATTTTTTGCATAATCCCAAACTATCGGGTCGATTGTCGCTTTCATTCCTACATCTCGAACATGAAGAGAGCCTGGGAAAAGATCGCTCAATCGGTTCGGCAGTTTAGGCGACAAGTTTTCATCAAATAGTAATTTCATGCGGATGATGAAGCAGCCATAAACCGACGTTCACGGTCAGCAGCATAGGCGATACAAGCCTTTAAATCTTCTCGCGTTAGATCGGGAAAATCATCAAGAATTTCTGCTTCAGTCATCTCAGAAGCCAGGTATTCAAGCACCTCATAAACGGTAATTCGCAAGCCACGTACACAAGGTTTGCCACCGCGTTTGTTTGGTTCGATCGTAATGTAATCTCTATAATTCATAGCCGGTTAACTAATTGATTCTCAGTTTTATTCTCAGTTAAAGTTTAGAGATCTACATCCACATCACTATCCTCGTCAGACTTCTCGCCACGAAGTTTCTTCATACCTCCACCAATACCTAAACCTAGAGTTCCTCTTCCCATGTTTTTGACTCCGCTCTCTACAAGTTCGTCACTTTCAGTGACTATACCTACAACTGCTTGCCCTCCCTCTAAAGTATTTGACCCGAGTTTTTGATCACTCCAAACCCTACATTACCCAAGAATCCTGCAACCCTAATAATGTTCATGAGATTCTCCTATTAAGATACTTAGCTAAATTCTAACGGCAAAACACAATGGCGGTAGGTAACCTTGAACTCAGTACTAGCAGCCTTTATCTGTCCGCGCAAGTAGTGATTGCATCTGGCAGCGCCCAAAGGCGCGATGTGGCGAAGCCACAGCCGTTTGGGCATCGCGCATCGCAAAAATGCCCCATCTGGGTTCCGGTTGCATCTTCCGGCTGAATCGCTTGGAATTGAACCGGATCAGAATTAATCCCTGCATCCACAAAGATCACGCGATCCACTTCGGCAATCGTGGCAGCCAGTTCAGGTGTCAGTTGATGGCATAGCAGCGATCGCGTCTTAGAAAACCCCAATGTTTGAGCTTCTGTGGCGACTTTTAAGCCAACGCCATCATCTCGACGGAAGGCATTGCCATAACCGATAATCAGCGTTGATGGGGATGCTGGTTTCATTTTACCTTCCAAGTTCCGCCGTGAAGATCAATGATTCTTGAATGTGTCCTTCCCCTAAAAGAATAAAGAAGGCTGCTGTTGCAGTAACCGACCATCTCCATACGGTCGGTGTGCAACGGGATTGTTATGCGGCGGTATTCCTTCATCCTTTCTATTTCAGGAATGCTCATTGCTCCTATCTTGCAAAACCGACACCCACAGCTCTAGTAGATAACTTTGTTGCCGCTCCAACATCATGTTAATGATTACGGAACCCAAATGAGTAAAGGGTTGAAGAATCGTATACAAGGTCCTTGCTGATGAAAGAATCTCAAAATCAACCATCCCAGGTCGGTTGCCTACATTCCCAGGACAAACATCTAATTCCTGATTGTCAACCTGAACTTTTAACCAACTGTGACTGATCATGCGTTCAGGCTGTAGCAATCCATCGATCTCTGAAGCTGGAAACTTGCACAGGGCATGCACTATTCGTGAATTGATTCCCAACCGATGATAAATTTCCTGCAAGGCAAGTGCCTGTTGTTGGCAATATCCCATGCCTCGTTGAAAGGCTCTTGCAGGAGAATCCCAAGGGTTGCAACGAGAGTAGGAAAACTTTCTGGCAGTCAGATTTTGGACATATTCAACCAGCAACCATCCTTTTAAGTTTGTTGCTTGACTGGTACTCACCGCCTCCCCGATCGTTGTCACATTATTCACAGAATTGATTTTTGGGAGATGGCGCATCACTGGGAGCGTCCAAGCATACAACGCTAGAAAACCAGCAAGATTCAGTCCTAGCAACGAGAGCAGAATCCCTGGCGATACCTTCAACCAATCAGCAATCGCTACAGTAACAAAACCAATCCCGATGAACCAGATGCCAACCTTCCAGTAACCAGAAAGCATGGCAAACGGAGCCATAAATAGAACAAGGAAACTCCCGATTAAACCGCACAAAAAACCGGGGATCGTTTTGAAGAGTTCCATTAAGCTTAGCATTTTCCGAGAAACCCTCCCTCAAACACTAACTAATGGACTGTTTCGAGTCCTTTCTGACTGATTTAATAACACTGGTTCAGCCATGATCTCTCCACCACTAACCTCAAACTAGCATCTCACCGACAACCTCAAGCTACCGAACCTCGAACAGTGCGCCATTACACACTGACGACACTTTTTTGCAGTTTTGCCCGATATTTAGCGCGAGAGTTTCCGCAAGGGCATCTTCTCTTATTATCTACTGATCCGGCACAGTTGGTTATTAGTATTTTAAGAGATCTTTTTCTGAGCATTAAAGGCTTATCAATGACTCAGCTCACACGCCGTCAACAACCTTTGACTCTCAGCAAATAGCTTTTATCCGGTCGGATGCAGCGACTTGTTATGGCGTTGGCGAGGCTGTCGAAGAGGTTTAGAAATGATTTTCCTACCACTTGCTGCTTGTCGTTTCTGTAAGTCATCACAAATCGCCTTCAAATCATAATTGAATGCCTTTGCATGTTCCTCTCGAATCCTATAAATTTCCTCTAAAATCTCATCTCTCCACATTTCTAAACTCCCATTAACTCCTAGGGTGTACAAACTGTGGGCAACTCGTACCCACCATCAAAACTAATCTGAGCCAACTTTTTCTGAATTTGAGCGTTTGCGATATGTTTACAGTTGCACGTTAGCAAATAGTCCAAGCCATAGATTGTAACAACCGCAATATGAAGGGCATTGTCAGCAGCTTTGGGTGTATGATCTCTAAAGACATTCTTTATTCGATCGGTAGAACATCAGCAGGGCAACTAATTAAGGCAGTTGACGCTGAGAAAGGAACCTCATACGCCTGTCCTGCCTGTAGCCAAGCTCTTATACTTCGCAAAGGAACACGGAAACGCCCACACTTTGCCCACAAAGCTCTTAGCCCTAACTGTACACCTGAAACAGCTTTGCACTATAGCTTTAAGACTCTACTCTTTAGCAAAATTCAAAAACATCTTGATCAGCAACTACCTTTAGAGATGCAATGGGATTGACCTGCTTGTGGGGGAGTGCATACGGGGAACTTGCTGAAAAAAGTAGTTAAAGTAAGGCTTGAATGAATTATTCTCTAGGTGATTCACTAAAGAGCAAAACTTCAAAATTTGGCTCAAACAGATAACCTTGCAACCACACTCCCCACCGATACCCTAGCGGTCGAACGGTGAAGTTGTGGGGCGGCAGATAACCTCGGAGACTCATCGATAACCTCGGTGCCGTCCGCACCAACGTAGTGTTAGCCGTCGCCATTACGTTCGATCTCACGCTCAATAATATCTTTGACAAACTCAGGAAGTTCTTTACTCCACGTTGAGAGCCCTTTGCTTGAGCCTTTCATAAATCTCAATGTCATTTCCTTCCCAAAGCAGATCTATTCTTCTGACCTGCCGCATTGCAATATGCTCATAGCTTTCTGGATACGCCCAGTAACAGGATAGACAAATAGACTTATCCTTAATGCTGTTCCAGTTTTCGCAATGTTCGCATGACAAAGATTTAGCCCGGTTAGCAGAGCCACAAAGTAACATGAAATTTTCTGGGGCTAGATCTGGCTCACCATCAACTTCAAAAGGAACACGATGATCGATTTGTAACTCGCGTTCATCTACCTCTTCAAGATAAATAAAACACCTGCATCCGTATCTGCTAATCAGTGCATCTTTAATTTGCTTGGATAAACCTGTTCTTCCAGAGAGGCGAGTGAATCTTGCTTTGCTAATATCTCCAAATCGATATGCAGCTATTCTTCTGCCGTCATTTCCGGTGACATAAAAGGTTTCTAACGGGATACCATTCTCTCTGACATCTCTAGCTGCTCTTGGAGCATGGTTATAACCGTAGGTTTCTTTCAATTCCTCAGTTGTAATAAATCCGTGTTGCAAGATGTGATCAATGACCGTCTTTGGTCGTTTTGCTGTTACAGAGCGGCAAAGTTCCAAAAAGTCATCGGGTAGCTGCTGAGAATTCTCCATGCTTTTCCAAGAGGGTTAGCTGCTTTGGTTTCTTGTCAATATACTTAAAATCACAGATTTTAGTATTCGTTAAGCTTGTGGATAAACTTGGCGACAAGTACAGTGACTCGATTGTCGTTTCTTCTTTGCCCAGTAATGTAGACTGTGAAGACCTACCAACTTCGATTTCGATTCTTTCAAGATTTAAGCGTTCAGGAAGAACCTTGCCAAAAGCCTTATTACCCAATTTACCGTCATAACTGATAGCAAACGCAGCTCCTTTTCGATTTAACTCCTCAAGAGCTAACACAAAATCATCGAAATTTATCCCAGACAGATACCTTGAATCTCTATTTCCGCATACACCTTGGTACGGAGGGTCCATATAAATAAAATCACCTTTCTGGACTTGCTCTAATACTTCTCGATAATCTAAACTCGTAAACTTGCATTTGCCTTTTAGCAGACTAGACACACCTGCTATATTTTTTCTCATTGTCTCAGGTCGTGTTCCTTTGCGCCTTTTGTCCGGACTTTGGTTGAACAATCCTTCAGAGTTGTAGCGAACCGAACCTTTAACACATCTTGCTAGCAGATAAAGGAATAATCTTGGATCATTAGTCTCATTGAATTTTGACCTAACTTCAAAATAATGGGCTACAGAATTAGTATGTTGCTCATTCCATAGCTTTAAGTAAAAATCTACTATTTCGTCTGGTCTTTCTATAGACAGTTCCAGTAGCTCGATTAGCGGCTTGTTCAGATCATTTAACCAAAAACTTTGGGTAATCTGACTTGCAGACGTAGCAACACTAATCGCAGCAGTTCCAGCAAAAGGCTCTACCAACCTACTGACCTTTTTCGGGAAAAACTGGAGGATGTGTTTAGCAAGATTCCTTTTGCTACCTTGATATTGAATAAAGTGTGGTAGATTCGCCATCGCCATATAAGAACAAATGATCTTGCAGCAGTTTACCACGATATTTTAGCTTGTCGCTTAACTTCAGCTTTCCAATCGGGACAGGGGACGAGGCTGAAGCCTAAGACGGCTAACTATTTATTTTATTAGACTGAAGCTTTCTATCCTATCACTTCCTAGATGACAAAAAGCCTAAATTTTCTATATATTCACCTCATAGAGGATAATATCCAGAAATATTCCGTTTGTTACAAAATTCAAAAAAGAGTGTTATTTCTGCGTAACAAAGACAACTCATTAGACATCTCCATAATAGCAATAACATGGTAAGATTGAAACAAAATTTGTGTGGTGTGCGATGAAATATACTTGGAGTTACATTCAAAAAAATCCAA
>JAAANX010000104.1 GCA_009909085.1 Cyanobacteria bacterium GSL.Bin1
GATTTGAAATAAATTTGGGTTCGCAAGTGCGGCAGTTGTCCCAATAACTCCGTCACTAAAGAAGTCGATCTGTGCATTAACAGGGTCGATATTGTTTCTCCATCACCAAACGCAACTACCCACTTTGGGGAGAGCCTCTCCATCTATCCTACAAAAAAGCAGGGTTAGCAGCACATGTTGCTGCTTAATCTTCAAGATTGATGGCGAGATTCCTCTGAGACCGGTTTACGGTAAGACAGCTCGCATATAGCTGCCCCAGAGTTGGGCGGCTTGAGTGCTACTGCCTTGAGTCGGAGAAGGTTGATCATTTCCTAACCAAACGCCAGTGGTTAAATTTTGTCGAGGAACATAGCCAATAAACCATAAATCCACAGCATCATCGGTGGTTCCTGTTTTTCCGGCAGCACCATAACCAATACTAGCAGCGCGTCCGGTTCCTTGTTGAACAACCCCTTGTAACCATTGGGTCATAGTTTGGGCAAGGCGAGGGGCAAAGACACTTTGATCGCGCCCCCCATCCGTTTCATAATCATAAATCACCCGACAGGTTTCATAATCATCGGGATCAGGACAATCACCCCCATCAAAAATTCGTGTAATACCGTGAGGAGGATTCTTCACGCCATTATTGGCAAACACCGTATAAGCCCCGGTAATCTCCAAAAGATTTACTTCGCTTTGCCCGAGAACCAAACCGGGCACAGGATTTAAAGTGGAATTAATTCCGAGGCGTTCTGCCATTTGCACCACTTGATTTAATCCCACATCTCGCGCCACCCGCAACGCGACAACATTTTCCGATTGAGCCAGTCCCCGCGCGAGACTAATTTCACCGGCACTCCGTTCACAACCGCGGTAGCGCTGTCCTTTCCAGGTGAAAGGAGAACAAGGATAGCGGCGAGAAATGCCTTGTTCTAGGGCAGCAGCATAGGCAAAGACTTTAAATGTGGAACCGGGTTGACGTTGGGCTTGGGTTACTCGATTGAACTGGCTTTCGGTGTAACTTTTCCCTCCCACTAACGCTCGAATGGCACCGGTGGTACTGTCTAGCGTCACCATTGCCCCTTGTTGGTACCCATAATCAGTCCCCTGATTATTAATATTCTCGCGGAGGCTCGCTTCTGCTTGTTGTTGTAAGTTTAGGTCAACGGCAGTTTCGACAATAAAATTTCCTTCGGCGGCGAGTTCTGATCCGAGTAATTCTTCTAATTCGAGGAGAACATGGTTATAGAAATAGGGAGCACGAATTTGAGAAAAGTTTTGCTTGGCTTTTGGGCTCACTTCAATGCGAGAACGACGGGCTCGTTGGGCTTCTTCTGCTGTGACCATACCGAGTTTTGCCATCCGATTAATCACGCGATCGCGCAATTGCACTGCTGTTTCATAATCTCGCACCGGATTATAGGCATTGGGAGCTGGCAAAATTGCGACTAAAGTAGCCGATTCTGACAAATTCAAATCACTCGCCGATTTGTTGAAGTAAAACTGGGCCGCATCTTCAAACCCGTAACTCCCCACCCCTAAATACACTCGATTCAAATAGGTCAGCAATAGGCGATCTTTGCTGTAAAAGGTCTCCAACTTCAGAGCAACGATCATTTCCTGGATTTTCCGTTTGGCGGTATTTTCTCGTCCCACATACTCGGGATAGAGACTGCGGGCTAACTGTTGGGTAATGGTACTTGCCCCTTGACGGATATCAGAAGCCGTGAGATTAACCATCAGCGCCCGTAAGATCCCAATGGGATCAACCCCGAAATGCCAATAAAAGCGTGTATCTTCTGAGGCAATTACCGCATCTGGGAGATAAGGGGAAAAGTCAGATAATTGTTTTAATTCGCGATGGGTGCCACTTTGCAAGGGACGTAAGGGGGTTTGTCCATCTCGAGAATAGACGACAACAGGACCTTGGACCCCAACGGGAAGGGGTTGCACAGAAAATTTTGTCCATTCCAAGCCAACAATCACAGCGAACAGAAGGACGACTCCCCCCACACCATAAAGAACAGTGGAAATTCCTTTCAATACTCGCGGTGGGGGATAATGATACCTAATTTCAACGGCATCCGCGACATCAGGGGGACCGAGGGTAAAGCGATCCCCGTGGCGGAGGGAAAAAGAAGATTGTTTGCGTTTGCCGATATAAATTCCGTTCAGTGAGCCTTCATCTTTAATCGCATAACCACCTGCCGGTGTCCGATTAATGGAAAGATGCACTTGCGAAATCAACGAGTTGCGGATGACGATGTCGCAACTGCGGGAACTCCGTCCTAAAAGATAGCGATCACCGATGAGGGGATGTTTGGTAATCTTTTGTTTTCTCCCATTTTTAATCCGTAATTCGGGAACGTTGGCACCAGGTTTTAAGGTGAGGGCTTGTGCTTGTACGGTTTGGATCGCTTGGGTCACCCATTGACTAACAGTTGCTGCCGGATCCGGTTCTGATTGTTTAGGCTTATTCATTGTTATTGGGTTCTCCATTTCTTGGGCGATGAGAACGTTGGAAAACTGGCAAATTAATCAAAATTAAACAGAAAATTCCGATATTAATCCAGATATCAGCAAGATTAAATACGGGAAATTGAATTAACCGAAAATCTAAAAAATCTACCACATAACCAAATAAAAATCGATCTAACCCATTACCGGCAGCCCCGGCTAAGACAAAACCATACCCCAGTTGTTCTAATTTCGGTAAGCGTGGACTCAGCCAAGCATAAATCATCAAGCCAATGGTAACCGCCAGCGATAACCAACGGAGCCATGACCCGTTCTCGGCAAAGAGACTAAACGCTGCTCCCCGATTAATGACATAGGTTAAATGAAAGACATCTTGCCACAGCGCGATCGTTTTTCCAATTTCAACAAAGGACTCAACAACAATTAATTTTGTTGCCTGATCGAGTAGGAAGCCAATAATTGCAACGAGCCAAAATAAGCGATTTTTCTTCATTAATAAAACAGAATATTGCGTAAACCAGATGCCAAAACAGCGACGGCACAAACTAAAACTAACTGTCCTCCCAAAGGTTGCCAAGAATATTGGGCAATTGTTGGCCATAAAAGAAGCGGTGCATCTAAAATGAATAACTTGACATAATGCAATCCCACTAAATACACAATCCCAAAGCTATGAATAATCGCTAACCCGAACAAACAACTCATTGCTAACCATTCCAGTTGTTTGTCTCTACGAAATGCCAAAACGCCACAAAACCAAGCACCGGGGATAAAGCCAAGAATATAGCCAAATGTTGGTTCCAGTAGATACTCAAGGCCTCCTCCATTTGAGAAAACCGGTTGCCAGAATAAGCCCATGGTGACATAAGCCAATTGTGAAAATGCCCCTGCCCGTTTTCCACCCAGACAACCCGTCAATAAAACAGCACCAATTTGATAGGTTATACCCAAAGAATGGATCTGAATGCCTTGTTGGGTCCAAGACCAGGGAAAATTCGTCATGAAGGCTTCAACAAACGTTCCGCCAATCGTCAAAATCAAACCAATTATTGCCCAGAGTAGTTCATTGCTTGGAGACGACACAGCCCATCCTCTAAAGAGTGACCAGCCAACAGTAACCATGAATTCATTGACGATTAACTGCTCACTGATCAGGTTGCATGATTAGTATTCACTTTCAAAACTTTACTCTATCATCTCCTTAACATTTACTCTTGCGAGTCAGCAGACAAAATGCTGTTTTGGGTCCGATCAGTGAGAATTTCATAACCCTCTACGGTGACAAGAACGGTATGCTCAAATTGTGCGGAGAGGGAGTTATCTATTGTCACTACTGTCCAGCGATCGCGCAAGGTGCGGGTAAATTTTGAGCCAGCATTGACAATCGGCTCAATGGCAAGCACCATCCCTGCTTTTAACTTCACATTGGGCAGTTGTGAGGTGCGCGTATTAAACACTGCTGGTGCTTCATGGAGATTACGCCCCACCCCATGACCGGTAAAATTTTCTACGACGCTATAGCCTCGACGGGTCACATAGTCCTCAATCGCACCGGCAATTTCTAACAATTGGGTTCCTTCCTGCACCTGTTTGATCCCTTCATACAGGGCGTTTTCGGCAATTTCCATCAACTCAAGGGCTTTCGGCTTGACTTGACCAATGGCAATGGTAATACAGGAATCGCCATGAAATCCATTTTTATAGGCCCCGGTATCGACTTTTAAAAGATCGCCATTGCGAATGACCTTTTTGGGACTGGGAATGCCATGCACTACTTCATTATTCAAACACACGCAAATGGAACCAGGAAAGCCATGATACCCTTTAAAGCTAGGTGTCGCACCCATTTCTCGAATCCGTTTTTCGGCATAGGCATCTAAGTCCGCTGTGGTCATTCCCGATTCTGCAATTTGTGAAATCTCCTGCAATACCGTCGCTACAATTCTCCCCGACTCGCGCATGAACTCAATTTCTTGAGCGTTTTTAATTTCAATGCCTCGATGACGTTTTCTTTGACGAGATGTTGTTGTTTGCCCTTGAGATGTTCTGGGAGAAAGCAGTTGGGTGAGGAAGTTCATAAATTGGCGATTGGTTAATTAGGACACAACTAAACTATTATAATCGGCGAACAATTTAATCTGAAATGGGTCAAAGATTACGCCTTCCGTTCATTATCTTAAATGGGACGATCTCTCTGTCCCATATCGTTTCATATCTTAATTCAGCAACGCCCAATTTTTTGAAAGCTTGTCTAGTTGCGCGATGTCCTTCGGACGGTAGCGGAGCCACATCGCGGTTTCTTTTTCTGAGGAAAAATTGAACGACGAGGTAAAATTCACAAAAAGGCAAGCATTAAACCTCGAATCCTTTCCCGTGTAAGCTTTCAGATTGATGTTTCCTGGTTGGAAAAATAGCAATACCTTGAAAGGGCTGGCCCTATGGTTTAAATAGCAGACAACATTTCTGAGTTATCTAAACTGGTAGATTTACCATCTACTGCAAATTTAGCTAATGCTTGAATTTCTCGGTTTCTTGATGTATTGCTGTTAATCTTGAAGTGATTTGCGGAAATGTTTAGCTTCATATTTACTTCCGATACTTCCAGCAAACATTCATCAATCCCATAGGATTTATAATCACGTAACCAAAACAAGACATCGGCTAAATGCCAAAGACAAAGAGAATTGCTGTAGTACGGAGAGGGTGAGGAAGCATCCTTTTTAAAGAGCTTCCTAACATTTTGTCGAGTACAGCCGATTAATTCAGCAATATCGCTAATTCCCACTAAATCAGGTTTTGCTTCCGAAAAAATCGCTTGGGGAATTACCATTCGCACATCATTAATTGCACTATGAATCGCTTTATAGGCGGTTTCTGCTTCACGGATAAAGTTGAGTGCTATGCTTCCTTTTTCACCGACTCCGATTAAAGCATCGTCGCAATTCCCCCCATAAAGGGCTTCCACATATTGATCGAAATCTTTCAAGTTAGGGAGGGTGAATGTCAGTGTGAAATCATATTCCTTCATTATCTTTATCCTCTTCTAAAAGCATCTATGGCGATTGATTATTGAAGATACATTTATCAACAACTCGACGAATTTGTTTGGCATGATTGGTAGGATTTCTGGGCGTACTGTGAATACTCATGATACAGAATTCTCCACAGCGACAGTCTTCACTGTTATATGGGCAATATAATTTTCCCCATGCGTGAGCTCCTCCAATTTTTATGCGCCAACCGTTTTCTTCTGCGTGCTGGATTGCAGCTCTAATATCAGGGTTAGGATGCTTTTTTCCCATAACCGCCTGTTTAACTATTAAAAGTTTATCTCTGGCGACTAATGGTTGTCAAGTGACAACCTAAAGATTGATCTTAAACTTAGTCGCAATTAAATCGCCAGAAGCTAGAGAATTCTTGAGTTATAGCTTTTGGTGTAGCTTCCAAGCGAGTTAAATTTCCCCTGCTTGTTAATTCCATTTTTACGAATGTGTTCGGATTGGCACTCTCGACACTGCATTACTTTACACGGCGCTCAATTTTTCCTTCGCTTATTCTAGTTCATAGCTCAGATCAGCAACGCCCTTTTAACTTTCATGGGGTAAATTTCATGGGATAAGCAATTGCTGACTCCCCTTTCCTGATTGTCCAAATAACCAATGACTAATGACACGCTTCTTCTAAAGTTTGGCAAGCGTTTCAGAAAGTTGATTCCAATCTTGAGTTGTATCAAGAGTAACCAGGTAAGCTTGTTCCCTTTCATTAAACGGGTCAGCATTTGCTTGTTGTTTAGCTAATAAATTAGCCGTGGCATCAGAAATATCCCCTTCTCGGTGGGTAAGGCGATCGCGCAATACCGCCATGGGGGCATCACAATAGACAATCTGCAAGGGTAAATGGTGCTTTTGGGCTTGAGCAATCACAGCTTTTCTTAAGTCTTGTTGGTCATATTTGGCATCTAAAATCACTGACCAGCCTTGTGAGGCTAATAAGACCCCCAATTTTAAAAGGCGATCATAAGTTTTTTGCGTCATTTCTGCGGTATAAATGTCGTCACTTCCAGTTTCATCCACAGCAATTCCTGCCAGATGTTTGCGCACTGCATCTGACCGTAAATGAATCGCTTGATGTTGTTTTGCCATTTGTCGCGCGATCGTCGTTTTCCCGGAACCGGATAACCCTGACATCATCCACAAACGCCCCGCTTGCGGTTGGGTATATTGCCACGCTAAGTGATAATACTTGCTCGCTTGTTCCCTGGCGTGTTGTTTTTCTTCCGCACTGACATGAGGATCCTCGAACATCAAAGAATTGACTTTGGCGCGGACATAAGCTTGTCGAGTGAGATAAAGGGGCAAAACTTGTACTCCTTCCCAGTCGCCCGTCTGTTCTAAATAATGGTTAAGAAAAACAGTAGCAAACTCCGGACAACCTCTAAATTGGAGATCCATCACTGTAAACGCCACATCATACATAACATCGACAAAACGAAACGGTTCATTAAATTCAATGCGATCAAACAGCTGCACTTTATCTTGCCACCAACAAATATTTTTCAGGTGTAAATCCCCGTGGCATTCCCGAATGAAACCTTGATCGATTCTGGCTTGGAATAGAGGCTGCTGGGTTTCTAAAAAGCGATCCGTAAACGCTTTGGTTTCCCGAAACTGTTGTTCCGTTTGGGTGATTCCAATATACTTTTCGGTCTGTTGGTAGTTATTGTTAATTGCTTGGGCAATCATTTCCGGTTTGCCAAATTGACGAATATAATCATCCGTTTTGGTTTGTTCGTGAAACGTTGCCACCCGTTTTCCTAATTTTGTGATCAAAAACTCCGATAATTGACCTTCTTTTTGCATCACACTGAGAAGCGCGGATTGTGGAAATTGACGCATTTTTAAAACATATTCCACAACCTCACCTTGACCGTTAATTTCTAGGGTATTTTTCTGTTGTGTGATGGGCAAAACATCAAGATAAATATCGGGCGCGATCGGTTGGTTTAAAGCTAATTCTTGCTGACAATAATACCGTCGCTTCTCAAATGTAGAAAAGTCTAAAAAACCTAAATCAACTGGTTTTTTTAGTTTATAAGCATACTCCCCCGTCAAAAAAATATAGGAAATGTGAGTTTGTAATTGTTGAATTGAATTATCAGTCAAATGAGGATAAAAATCAGGGTAACCCATTTGCTGTACTAAAGCATCATAGCTAAACATGATCTTGATTTATTATTGTCTACACTTTTGATCATAACAAGATTAAAACCAGTTTATGAAAAGTTTAAACAATATGTATTGCGAAACACTTGTAAAATTTAGTTATAAACTTCAGAGATAACTTCTATGTACTAATTTTTCTGAAATATAATTTTTTTACTAACCGAATTTAGGAAAGAAGCAAATGTTTAATGAGCAAGGATACATGATAAAACTTACTCAATCACTGGTTCTTTTTTTAGGGATCATAACTTTAGCTGGGGGGTGCGCTTCTCCAAATGCGGAGGAGTCTGCAACCGAGGAGTCTACAGCCGAAGAGTCTGCAACTGATGCTTCCCCAACAATGATTGAAATTGATGGTTCAAGTACGGTATATCCGATTACGAATGAAATTGCCCAAGAATACCAACTCATTTCTTCAAATCAACCTCAAATCAGAGTCAATGTTTCTGGAACTGGTGGTGGCTTTCGTCGATTTTGTGCCGGAGAAACAGATATTAATAACGCTTCACGCCCCATTAATACGGAAGAAATGACAACCTGTGAAGAAAATGGCGTGAAATATATTGAGCTACCCGTGGCTTATGATGCCCTAACGGTTGTGGTTCATCCAGAGAACGATTGGGTGAGTGAAATGACAACAGAAGACTTGGCTAAAATTTGGGAACCCAGTGCTGAAAATACCCTCATGCAGTGGAATGAAGTGAATTCCCAATGGCCCCGCCGTCCGCTCAATTTATATGGTCCAGGGGCCGATTCAGGAACCTTTGATTATTTTACAGAAGCCATTGTTGGCGAAGCTGAAGCGAGTCGCCAGGATTATATTGATAGTGAAGACGATATGTTAATTGTCCGCGGCGTGAGTGAAGATACTTACGCGTTGGGATATTTTGGCTATTCCTATTACGAAGAAAACCAAAAAGAACTGAAAGCCCTTGCCATTGATAATGGGTCTGGACCCGTAATGCCTTCGCGCGAGACGGTGCGGAGTGGGGAATATCAACCGTTATCACGTCCATTATTAATTTATGTTAATGCCAATTCTCTGGAGAATAAATCTGAACTGCAAGAATTTCTCGAATATTATTTAACCCAGGGGCGTCCTTCTGTGAAGATTGTGGGTTCGATTCCGCTTCCCGATGAAATTTATAATTTAGCCCTGAAACGAATGGAAAATAAACAAACCGGAACTGTTTTTGCAGGGAAAACGCCAATTAATTTCAAGATGGAAGACCTACTGCAAAAAGAAACCGAATCCACTGTTGAAGACCAATCTAATGAATGATTAATGGTAGACCCCCAGTTACGCTGGGGGTGACTCGCCTTATCTAATTTAGACTTGAGCAAGGACTGCCTTGGCTTCTTGCGGTTCTAAACGAGGACCATAGCTGGTGACCAAGCGTGCTGAAGCAGCGGAAGCGAGTTTACCGGCATCAGCATGATTCATGCCGTGAGTGAGACCGTAAAGAAAAGCACCGGCAAACATATCCCCTGCGCCAACGGTATCAACTGCCTTCACTGCATTCGGCGCAATTTCTAATAAATTCTCACCATCATAGACTAAGGAACCTTTGGCACCGCGAGTGATGACAAAGCCTTTACTGAGGGTTTTCAAGTAGTCTGCTGCCTCAGCTAAGTCTTCGGTTTGTCCCATTGTAAGCGCTTCCGTTTCATTGGAGAAAATTAAATCAATGCCATCACCAATGATTTCGAGAAAGCCTTCTTTGAAGAATTTTGCCATATTGAGGTCAGATAGGGAGAGAGCAACTTGATTTCCTGCACTTTGAGCAGTTTCTCGGGCTTTAATCGCTGCACTCTTGCCATTGGGATCGGCAACTAAATATCCTTCAATATACAGATATTCTGAATCTTTGATCGCGCTGGGCACTAACTCTTTTTCAGAAAATTGTGCGGAAATCCCGAGGTGAGTATTCATCGTCCGGTCCGCATCAGGGGTGACAAATACGAGACACTGTCCCGTGATTCCCGGTTCGTGGTCATGATGTTGTAAATTGGTTTCAATACCACAATCAACTAAATCTTGTAAATAGGACTGTCCCATTTCATCATTAGCCACTTTACAGGAATAGAAACACTTTCCACCAAACTGACTAATGGCGAACATTGTGTTCGCAGCGGATCCACCCCCACTTTTTTTGCCCATGTAGTTTTGGAGTTCATTGATCAACGCTTGTTGACGATCAGCTTCAATGAGGGTCATCACCCCTTTATCAATCCCCAGATTTTGCAGGAGATCGGGCGTGACTTTAAATTCAATGTCTAATAATGCGTTTCCCATACCATAGACGTTATATTTAGCCATACACTTTCTCTCCTTATATGATTTGTCAAACAGTCAGAGTAGGCTCCTTCAATACAGGAAGGTGTCATCTCTGATTTGCAGTTATGGGCTGCAACCTTGCTATCTTATCACCTACTGTACCGAGTTAACGGATCATGCACATTTTACTAGTTGATGATGAACGAGAATTAACCAACCCTCTTTCGCGGGTTTTGACACAAGAAGGGTATCAAGTAGATGTGGCGAATAATGGGGTGGTGGGAGAAGAGTTAGCAGCCAAAAATAATTATAATTTGTTAATTCTAGACTGGTTAATGCCGGAAAAATCAGGGTTAGAGTTATGTCGATCGCTGCGATCGCGCGGGGATCAAACCCCTGTTTTATTTTTAACGGCAAAAGATACGGTGGATGATCGCGTCGCGGGTTTAGATGTGGGTGCAGATGACTATATTGTTAAACCCTTTGAATTGAGAGAATTTTTAGCGAGAGTCCGCGCGTTAATCCGGCGTTCGGCTTGTGAAATCCCTGCAAGTTCGCGTCTAAAAGTTGCAGATTTGGAATTTGACCCTGAGAACCAACTGGCGTATCGCAATGGCAGAACCATTGAACTTTCAGAAAAAGAAGCGAAACTCTTACACTATTTCATGCAATTTCCCCAACAATTGTTAACCCATCAGCAAATTTATCAGCATCTTTGGGGTGAAGATAGCACACCAAGTAGTAATGTTTTAGCGGCTTTAGTCCGGTTGTTACGGCGCAAAATTGAAGTTCCGGGTGAGACCACTTTAATTCATACGGTTTATGGAAAAGGCTACCGCTTCGGAGAAATAGCAGAAGGATAATGGGTTTACCAAATAACGCGCAAGTCTAGCTGGAAACCCGGTAAAATCGGTTCCCCAGATAGAAAATCAGGACCGTTCAGAATTTCGACAGCTTGTTGTTGACGATAAATTTCGACTTGCTGATCCTCGCGATTGATCAGCCAACCTAACCTCGTCCCATTTTCAAGATACTCTGCCATTTTACTTTGCAGTCTCAACAAACTATCGTTAGGGGAAGGAAGTTCAATGACAAAATCGGGGCAAAGGGGAACAAATTTTTCTTGTTCGTCTCTGGTTAATTGTTGCCAACGGTGAAGGGAGATCCACGACGCGTCAGGAGAACGATTTGCGCCATTGGGTAGCTTAAAACCAGTGGAAGAATCGAAGGCAATTCCAGTGCCATCTTGATCCGCCCAGTTAAAGAGTTGTTGAATAATACGCCCGTTTCGATTTCCCGTTTCTCCACCAGTGGGAGGCATTACGATTAATTCTCCTTGCGCATTTTTTTCAAACCGAAACTGGGGATTGTTAATACAAAGTTGAAAAAACTGTTCTTCTGTAAAGTGAACTGAGTGGAGATCGAGGGTAATGGGATTCATGATCAGGACTTATTCTCGCAAAACATAACCGACACCGCGCACGGTTTGAATTAAACGGGGTTCCCCTTGGTCTTCGAGTTTCAATCTTAAGTAGCGAATATACACTTCAATGATATTAGAATCGCCCATGAAATCGTAGCCCCAAACTCGTTCTAAGATTTGGTCACGGGTTAAAACTTGTCGAGGATGGTTAAGAAGATAGCGCAAGAGTTCAAATTCTTTGGCAGTTAATTCAATAGCGCGATCGCCGCGATAGACTTCTCTTGTACTAGTATTCAGTTTGAGGTCTCCAAACTGTAAGACATCCGTTTCTTCTTCTTGAGTCCGGCGGAGATGGGCACGAACGCGGGCAAATAATTCTTCAATACTAAAAGGTTTGACCACATAATCATCTGCCCCTGCATCTAACCCTTCTACGCGATCGCTGATCTCGTCTTTTGCCGTTAATAAAATAACCGGAACGGTACTCCCGGTTTGACGTAAGCGGCGACAAATTTCTAAGCCAGAAATTCCTGGTAGCATCCAGTCTAAAATGAGTAAATCCGGTGTGGACTCCCGCGCTTGGGATAATCCGTCAAAGCCATCCGTAGCGGTTGTTACCTCATACCCTTCATACTGAAGTTCTAACTCAATGAATTGAGCCAGCTTGAGTTCATCTTCAACGATTAAAATTCGAGCAGCCATTGTTTCAGGAGAAGCAAATCGTAATAGCTAATCCTATCTTACGTCCTGAACTCAAGTCTGAAAATTTAATCTTCTGAATCATCATTTTTAACGGAGAGGGAGGGATTCGAACCCTCGAGGAGCCTGAACTCCTAGCGGTTTTCGAGACCGCCGCAATCAACCGCTCTGCCACCTCTCCAAGCTTCTCAATTCTAACTTGTCATCAGTAATTGTTCAACTCAAGGCTGGGTGAAGCTTTAACGTGGAAAAGGCAAAAAATTCCTTGTCTAAACTTCGGTAGCCTAAACTCACACGAACCGATCTAAGTTTCATCTGGCGCGATCGCGCACTTTAGCCACTCTCATTTTTGGCTTTCACGGAATCTTTGTCACTCCAATTCCAATTTCAGATAGCCAAAAACTAGAACCAAGACTCAAAATATTTCGTGATGCTATCCGTGCTATTGTATGGTTAATCACGGGACACAGTGGGTCCAGTTTGCACAATCCCGACTATCGCTTGTGAGAATAGTTGTCTGCACCCGTATAAATTTATGTCTTTGCGTATTGTTACCACCGCTACTTTCCTAACTGTGTTACTCTCGCCTTCGGTAGCACTGGCAGAAAATCTGACCGATCTCAATCGACTGTTATCGACTCAAACTTGCCAACGTTGTAACCTCATTAATGCTGGATTAGTTAGGGCTGATCTAGCAGGGGCGCAACTGCAAGGGGCAAACTTGGTTAATGCTAACCTCAGTCGTGCCAATTTAAGTGGGGCGGACTTAAGTGGAGCTGACTTAACTGGAGCATCGTTACATGGGGCAAACTTAACGGGAGCCAATCTCACCGGTGCCACGCTCAATCAAACCGATCTTCGTAACGCTTATTTAGAGAATGCTCAGCTGGAAAATACAACGCTAGAAAAGGCTTATATTCGGGGTGCAACTGGCGTTCCCACTACTGCCACCTCCGCCAAGCAATTTTACCGCATTGCTGCGGCAGAAGCAGAAGCCGGAAATTATGAAGGAGCCTTGAAGTATTGTAATCTAGCGATTAGTGTGGATAGCGAATATGCTCCTGCCTATTTAGGAAGAGGAGTTGCTCGTTTTCGTCTCGGAGATAACACTGGAGCGACTCAAGATGGCGAAGTGGCACTCGAATTATTTACGGAACAGGAAAATGCAACTGGCATCCAAGCTTCCCAACAATTTATGAAAGCGATGGCAATTGCTAGTCAACCCCGAGAAAATAATAATGGTAATGGCGGTGGTCTCAATCGGGTACTGACAAGCGTTGGTTCACTACTGATGCGATTTTTATTCTAAATTGCTCAAAAAAAACTCTGAGAAAGATAATTGTTGTCTCTCTCAGAGTTCAGATAATTCCAGTTCTAGCAACAGACTAAAGCACCGCCAATTAGGAGAAAAGGTAAACCTAAAAATAAACCAATTCCTGGGACTAAAACGGTAGGAATTGTTCCAAGAAGAATGAAGAGTAAGCCGGCGGCAAGGCGTAAAGGCTTGGTTATTAAACCGATAATTTTCTTCATTATTATTTGCTCCTTGTTATAATTATCAGCTTTTAATTTAACAAAAACGGATTGTGTCAGGTGTACTTCTCCTGGGAGAAAAAAATGGCAAACCTCAAGAATTGATAATTCTTAATTATCCCTGGTTTATTTGGGTAAGAGTTTGTCAAAATGGAGAATTGGTACCGATTTGCTTACTTGTCTTTAAAACTGAATCTTATGCAAGTTTCTTCTCAAGCGAGTCCTCAGCTTCGCCACGAAACGCCTGAAACCATTACCCTTGATGTGAATGGGATGAAATGTGCTGGCTGTGTCAGTGCAGTAGAACGCCAAATTGAACAGCGAGCCGGGGTGATTGCAGCGCAAGTCAACCTTGTCACCGCCACGGCAGTTGTCCAATATGAGCCAGATCAAGTTGATCCCGATGAAATTGCCGCGCAATTAACGGCAAAAGGCTTTCCCTCCCAGCTTCATGATACGAACGAAGATGAGGCTGCTGGTAATTATGAAGCCAAACGCCAACAAGCGGATCGAGAAAATTTCCAAAAACTCGCGATCGCAGCAATCCTAATCCTCTTATCGGGGCTCGGACATCTCAAGCATTTCACTGGCTTAGAGATTCCCCTTTTAAGCAATATCTGGTTCCATTGGGGATTAGCAACCCTCGCCCTACTCTTACCCGGACGAGAAATCATTATTGATGGCGCGAAGGGTTTATGGCAGCGCGTTCCCAATATGAATAGTTTAATTGCTTTAGGAACCCTCAGCGCCTACATTGCTAGTTGTGTTGCCCTCCTATTCCCACAACTGGGATGGGAATGTTTCTTTGATGAACCGGTGATGTTACTCGGGTTTATTCTCCTGGGGCGAACTTTAGAACAACGGGCGCGTGGGGAAGCAGGGGCGGCTCTCTCCGCACTGGTTTCCCTAAAACCCCAAACAGCTCGCTTGGTGAAGGAAACGACCCAGCAAGAGCCAAAAAGCATGGAAGTGCCGGTGCGAACGGTGCAAGTGGGACAATGGTTGCGAGTGCTTCCGGGGGAAAAAATTCCCGTTGATGGGGAAATTGTTACGGGAGAAACGACCATTGATGAGTCGATGTTGACGGGAGAATCGGTTCCTGTGGCTAAAGGAGAAAATGATGTTGTTAAAGCCGGAACCCTCAACTTAACGGGTGTCATTACCCTCAAAGCAACGCAAGTGGGTCAAGATACCACTTTAGCCAAGATCATCGCTTCGGTCGAAAATGCCCAGATGCGGAAAGCGCCGGTGCAAAAATTAGCGGATCGAGTAGCGGGCTATTTTGCTTATGGCGTCATGAGTGTTGCTGCCTTAACCTTCCTCTTCTGGTACGGGGTAGGAACGAATATTTGGACAGAAGTAACCGTGGAAACCAGTCCGTTACTACTCAGTCTCAAACTGATGATTGCGGTATTAGTGATTGCGTGTCCTTGTGCGTTAGGCTTAGCAACGCCCACCGCTATCTTAGTGGGAACCGGTATCGGTGCTAAACAGGGCTTATTGTTGAAAGGAGGAGATGTTTTAGAGAAGGTTCACCGTTTAGATACGTTGGTCTTTGATAAAACAGGAACCTTAACGCAAGGACAACCGCAAGTAACGGATTATTTGGTGGTTGCCACGCCCGATATTGAGCGAGAAACCTTATTACAGTTTGCTGCATCCGCAGAAGCGGGAACCCATCATCCTTTAGCCAGTGCAATTGTGAGTGCAGCAACCGAAAAAGGGATTGCCTTATTATCCGCAACTGAGGAAGAAACCCAAGCCGGATCAGGTGTGACAGCAACAATTGAAAGCCAAGCGGTTGCGGTTGGTAACGCCAGTTGGTTACAAAGTAAAGCAATTACCATCCCAGATTCCATTGCGCCTCGAATTCACCAGTTAGAAAGGGAAGGGAAAACCGTGGTTTATGTCGCGATTAATGGCGCTTTAGCGGGACTAATTGCTCTTAAGGATTGTTTACGTCCCGATGCCGTGGAAACCGTTTCTAAGCTGCAAAAAATGGGCTTTCAGGTCATGCTGCTCACTGGGGATAATGAGCGCGTTGGCAGCGCGATCGCGCAACAATTAGATCTTCCAACAGATCAGGTCCTTGCCCAAGTCCATCCGGAGGAAAAAGCCCAAGTCATTGCCACCTTGCAAGAAAAAGGACATCAAGTTGGAATGGTTGGCGATGGCATTAATGATGCCCCAGCCTTAGCCCAAGCAGATGTCGGCATTGCCATTGCCCAAGGCACAGAGGTTGCCCTAGAAACAGCTTCCATTGTTCTCATGCGCGATCGCGTTTCTGATGTTATCACTGCGGTACGGTTGAGTTTGGCCACCTTGAAAAAAATTCGTCAAAACCTCTTCTGGGCACTGGGGTATAACGTGATTACCATTCCCTTAGCGGCAGGGATTTTATTGCCCAAATATGACATTTTACTCAGTCCCGCGATCGCTGCTGGCTTTATGGCACTCAGTTCGGTTATAGTAGTCACTAATTCTGTGCTGCTTAAACAACAAAAAATTGAGGATGGGGCAACGGGCGAGATCTGTCATTAATAGCAAAATCCACGGCACTAGTTATGCTGAAGCTTGTGAAGCCATCCTGGCATGGGCCAAACAAAACGTCAGTTGTTATGTGATTCTGGCTAATGTCCATGTGGTCATGACGGCGCACTGGCGAAAAAGCTATCAAACTGTTGTCAACAAAGCTGCCCTCGTTACCCCAGATGGGATGCCTTTAGTCTGGGCCTTACGCTTACTGGGAATGAGAAACCAGCAGCGTGTCTATGGTCCAGACTTAATGTTAGCCTGCTGCGATCGCGCTCAAAACGAGCAAGTTCCCATTTATCTCTACGGTGCAACGCCTCGGATGCTTGAGAAACTAGAAAGGAATCTCAAGCAATGGTATCCTGACCTCATGATTGCCGGTTCTCATGCCCCGCCTTTTCGTCCCCTGACGCCGCAAGAAGCAAAAAATGAGATTAAACTCATTAACGAGGCTGGTAGCGCGATCGTTTTTGTTGCCTTGGGATGTCCGAAACAAGAGGAGTGGATGGCACAACAAGTCGGCAAAATTCAGGCAGTGATGATTGGGGTTGGGGCTGCTTTTGCCTTTCACAGTAAAGAAACTTCACAAGCGCCCCGTTGGTTAATGCCATTCGGTTTAGAATGGTTATATCGTCTAGCAACCGAACCGAGGCGACTGTGGCGACGATATCTCGTTAATAATCCCACATTTTTATTGTTATTTACCCTACAACTGATTCAATATTGGACAGTCTTTTTAATCGGATTCAAACGGGAAAAAAGTTAAAAATATGGGGTGGTTTACCAATCAAGAAGAATGGGCTCAAAAAAGACAACTATTTAATCTGTGGGCACCGTTTTACGATTTACTGTTGCCATCAGTTTTTTATCAAGCCCTTCATCTTAGACTCCTAGAATATGTGGAATTACCCCAAAAACCGTGGGTTTTAGATCTAGGGTGTGGCACGGGACGCTTATTGCAACGACTCGCCAAATCTTTTCCTCAACTGTATGGTGTAGGATTAGATGCCTCTGGGGAAATGTTACGCCAAGCCAGACAAAAGTCTCGTCGTTACGCACCTCGTCTCATTTATATCGAAGGAGATGCCGCACATTTACCGACTGCCACTGCTCAATTTGATGCTGTTTTTAACACAATTAGTTTTTTGCATTATTCTCAACCCAGACAAGTCTTATCGGAAGTTTATCGCACCCTCAAACCGACTGGAAAATATTATTTGGTAGATTTTGTTTGGGAAGGCGAGGAAGAGGAAGTGGAACGGGCAATGGGCAAGGGAAAAGTTCGCTTCTATCGTTTTTCCCAGCGCGAAAAGTTGGGAAAAGAAATCGGTTTTACCGCTATTGATCATAATTGGTTACTGGGATCAGTCGGACTCACAATTTTTACAAAACCAGAGAAACAAAATTGATTAAAAGTCAAGACGTTTTAAGCCTATTTTTTTACAAATTGTAAATTTTAGATCAGTTGCTAAAGTCGAGGACAACAGAGTTTCCGGTATTCATCCTTCTGAATGAATTCATCCTCAATTTTTTTTTGTAATAATGGAAGTAATAATAACTAAAACGCTTTTCATTAACGGACAAAGCGAATAAAAATTACCAAATTTGGCACAAACAAAAATTAATCAGGAATAAATTATTGATGAATTTTACTTTATTATCTCAATTGTTGCAACCGGCGCCAGTTGTAATGACAGCACTGGTAATGTTGGTGTTAGTAACCATGCCGATGTCCACCCTTTCTGCACAAAAGAATAAAGAAAAGGAAGCAGGTGATTCTGCCAACAATAGGGTGCTTCCGAACGGGATCTATCTTTATGGGCAATCTCAACAACCGGATCAAATTGGACAAGAATACATTGTTTTTGAAGTGAGTGGAAGCAGCTTGGTCGGCGCACTATACATGCCTCATTCAGAATTTAGCTGTTTCCAGGGAACAATGACCGCTAATGAAATAGAAATGACAGTTAATCATCCCTACGATAACACCCAATATCCTTACGCGATCGCGCTCTCAGCAACTTCTCCACTTGCCAGTCAAAATGAAGAAACCCAAGTGCCAGTGACGCTAAAAGGATATCATCCCCTAGAAGAAATCAGTACCAACGATGAAAGAATGCTGGCAACCTGCCAAAAAGAGTTCCAGTAAGTTGCCGAAACATGGGAAAATACACTAGATTGCAAAACCAACTCAGAGTCATGTTCAGAGCAACCCTTGCCCTAATTTTTTTAATCGCTAATTTTACCCTTTTTGGCTGTACCAGTGCTACCAGCGGGCTGCAAGGCTACACGAATAGCACCGCCGGATACAAATTTCTGTACCCAAACGGCTGGCAAGAAGTAAAAGTTGATAATAATACTGCGGGTGTCGATGTCGTTTTTCGCGACTTAGTCGAACAAACGGAAAATGTCAGTGTCGTTATTAACGAAGTCGGGGAAGAGAGAAAACTCGAAGATTTGGGAACACCGTCAGAAGTGGGTCAACGTCTCAAAAATACAATTGCGCCACCAGATTCGGAACGGAAAGGCGAACTCCTTCGTGCTGACGAACTGGAAAAAGAAGGAAAAACTTACTATCTTTTAGAATACCAAGTGACCTTCCCTGATCATCGACAACGACACAATATGGCAAGTGTTGCCGTTAGCCGCGGTAAGTTATTTACATTCAGTATTTCTACACCGCAAGATCGTTGGGAAAGTCTTTCCGAACGCTTTAATACCATTGCCGATTCGTTTGAAGTGTATTAACAATCATGCAGTTGGTTCTTGCTTCCGCTTCTCCCGCTCGTTTACGTCTCCTTCGTTGTGCTGGTATTGAACCGGTCGTCTGCAAAAGTGGCTTTGATGAATCACAAGTGCAAGTCACTGAACCCAGCGCATTGGTGACAGAACTTGCCACTTGTAAAGCCAAAACAGTTGCCCAAAACTATCAAGACAGCCTCATTTTAGGTTGCGATTCGGTTTTGGTCGTAGAGGGTGAAATTTATGGGAAGCCTGAAAATGCAACTCTTGCGATCGCGCTGTGGCAAAAAATGCGAGGAAAAGCAGGATCACTTTATACCGGTCACACCATTATTGATCAAAAACAAGATCAAATTGTCGTGCGTTACGGCTTAACCACTGTCCACTTCAGTTGGATCAGTGATCGCGCCATTACAGATTATGTTGCAACTGGAGAACCCCTCAACTGTGCCGGCGGATTTGCCCTCGAAGGTCGTGGCGGGCTATTTGTGGAAAAAATAGAAGGCTGTCATAGCAACGTCATTGGCTTAAGCCTCCCTTTATTCAGACAACTGCTAACAGAATTGGGCTACGGTATCAGTGATTTTTGGGAATGGGAGAAATAATTTCAACCACTAATTCAGGGATAACCGGACAAGCCGTATCCTCGTCTCATTCGGCGGAGAGGCGTTTGACAGGTCAATCAGGTTTCGCTAATATCTGAATATTACTTCAGATATTCATGTATTTTGAGATGGGACAAAATTGCTGTGGTGGCACTCATGAACATGACTCAAACCAGGGTTACACTGATGATCAAACCGAATTTAGCTGGCAACAGGAACTCATCCCCATTACGTTCTCTGGGGTCTTATTTTTAATCGGTTTAATTTTTCACGAAGCCCTCCGTAACACCCCTTACCACATTGCTGAGTATGTTGTCTTACTGCCGGCTTATGTGATGAGTGGTAGGAGTGTGATCACCAGTGCGGGGCGTAACATCCTCAAGGGACAACTCTTTGATGAAAACTTTTTGATGACCATTGCCACCCTCAGCGCGATCGCGATTCACAAAATACCGGAAGCGGTGGCGGTCATGCTGTTTTTCCAAATAGGAGAATTATTCCAAGGGTATGCCGTAGGGAAATCCCGTCGCTCGATTCAATCCGTACTGGAAGTACGCCCTGATAGTGCGAATCTCAAAACTGAAGAAGGGGTGACAACCGTTTCTCCTGACAGTGTTGAGGTTGGGGCGTTAATCCTCGTGCGGGCTGGGGAAAAAGTGCCTTTAGATGGCGAAATTGTGGAAGGGAACTCTCAACTTGATACTTCCGCCCTTACTGGCGAATCCATTCCGCAAACGGTTCAAGCAGGGGATGAAATTTTAGCTGGATCCATTAATCACGCTGGGGCTTTAACGGTGCGCGTGACCAAACCCTTTGCTGACTCCTCGATCTCTAAAATTCTCGATTTGGTGGAGAATGCCAACAGTAAAAAAGCAGAAACTGAGAAATTTATCACCACTTTTTCTCGTTACTATACCCCGGTGGTTGTTTTCTTATCCCTTGCGGTTGCAATTCTTCCTCCTTTGTTTGTCAGTGGCGCAACCCAAGCGGAATGGACGTATCGCGCCTTAGTGTTACTGGTTATTGCTTGTCCGTGCGGTTTAGTGATTAGTGTGCCCTTAGGTTACTTTGGTGGTGTGGGAAATGCCGCAAAAAACGGCATTTTAGTGAAAGGGGCAACCTTTTTAGATGCCCTCACGCAAGTGCAAACGGTTGTTTTTGATAAAACGGGAACCCTGACGAAAGGAAACTTTCAAGTAACAGACATCGTAACCTACAATGGTTTGAGTAAGCCTGAATTACTGGAATTAGCAGCGACCGTGGAATCCCACTCTAATCATCCCGTCGCGCAGTCGATTCGAGAAGCCCATGGCAAAGGAATTGATGATTCCACTCTGCAAAACTATCAAGAAGTTTCGGGACATGGCATTATTGCGGAAGTAAACCAGCAAGTCGTTTTAGTGGGAAATGATCGCCTCCTGCATCGAGAAAATATTCCGCATCAAGCAGAGGTTTGCCATTTGGAAGGGACGATCGCGCATACAGCAGTGAATGGGGAATATAGTGGACACATTATCATTGCTGATGAGTTGAAAGCGGATGCAGTAGAAGCGATTGCCAGCTTAAGAAGGAAAGACATTAAGGTGGTAATGCTCACAGGCGATAATGCCATGGTTGCTCGAAGCATTGCCCAACAATTAGGGGTAGATCGTTATCAAGCGGACTTATTACCGGAAGACAAAGTCACTGCTGTTGAAGCAATTCTCGAACAAGTTCATCGCCTTCATCGCCAGAAGACGAAAGTTGCCTTTGTCGGGGATGGCATTAATGATGCCCCTGTAATTGCTCGTGCGGATGTCGGGATTGCCATGGGCGGTTTAGGATCGGATGCCGCCATTGAAACCGCTGATGTAGTTATTATGACCGATGCGCCTTCTAAAATTGTACAAGCCATCGCGATCGCGCAGAAAACCCGTCAAATTGTTTGGCAGAATATCGGTTTTGCTTTAGGCATTAAAGGATTGTTTATCTTGTTTGGTGCGATGGGATTAGCAACCTTATGGGAAGCCATTTTTGCCGATGTTGGTGTCGCCCTAATTGCCATTTTCAATGCCGGTCGGATTTTAAGATTTAAGGCTTCATCAGATTCAATAATTGATTGATTTAATTTTTCCAAAAAGCAGATTGGTTTAATCCATTTATAATGATAGCATTACTAACAGAAACCAATTTAATCATTGCAACCGAAATTTTCCTAATCTTTTCCCTTCCTTTAGAATTAGGATTTTCTGACGCAATTTGAAAAAATTGGGAATTAAATAAACTGCTTCGAGAATGAAAAACTAATGATACAGCGCGTAGTGTCATACCATCAAATTAATCGTCAGTATCAGTTACCTTTGCTTGCTCAAATTCATCTTCTGAAAACTGAGAAGATTCCCTTGTGCCAGAAAAACTTCCCTGTGCTGTTTCCAAGTCTTCTTTCGAGACCGGTATTTGCGATGTCTTTTCTGATTTCAGCACATCGAGAGAAATTTGTAATTGGGGTCCTGACCTCGCCAATCGGATCACCATCCCATTTTTAACTAAGGCACGACTAATCCGTTTTCCTTCATAGAAGGTTCCGTTAGAACCCATATTAATCACTTCCCAGTCTTTTCCTTTCCGTCGAATTTCAACGTGATGACGAGAGATAACGGCACTGTAGAGAGTGACCTCATTATTCCTAGATCGTCCAATTCTGATGACAGATTTGGGTTCAAAACGCCAAGTTTGAACCGCAACAGAGTGTTGAGGATGCAGCAGGGTCAAAGTAATCATCGGGGTTTGGTTTTCCGATGAATTGTGAGAGGGTGGAGTTTTCTGCACGTTTTCGCCTTTATCGCCAGAATAAGTAGGTTGAAATGATGCCATTTTATACTGAGACTGTATTCTCGATGTTGGTGGTTGCAGTAAGCAAGGAGATTTCTCGGTAATTTTTTTTCTAATGTTCAAAGCTAAGTTAACTAAGGTTAGTCTTTACTCTGAACTTTCAACTCTAAAAGCCTGGAAACCCACAATTCAATCTGAACTTTAGACATTATACCTCAAAGTTCAATTCTCTCCTGCACTGCTTTCTAAGGTTTAATCAATAGTTAGAATACTCAACCTCCGCTCTCAGAAAACATAATTTCTAACTGGATCAGATTGGGGATCATGACATTTATTTGAAGATGATTAACACGTTGAAATAAATATTACTATTCTAATTAGTTTTTTTTCAAAAAAAAATGAGGAAATTACTTAATATCAGACGTATTTTTTTCTAAAGATAGCAAAGGAAAAAGTAACTAATTTTCCCCTAGAGATGAACCATTCGACTAGCAATGGGCATTCGCCAACCCGTACCAAAGGCGCGATCAGTCACCTTTAAGCCGGGAGGGGCTTGACGGCGTTTAAATTCTGCTTTCTGCACTAATTTAGTCACTTTTTGCACTGTTTCTACGTTAAAGCCGGCAGTAACAATTTGCTGGGGCGATTGATGTTCATGAATAAAACGGTGCAAAATTTCGTCAAGGATTTCGTAAGGCGGTAGCGAATCTTGATCTTGTTGATCGGGCTTAAGCTCAGCACTCGGTGCTTTCGTGATCACATTTTCAGGAATGATCTCTTGGTTTCGATTGAGCCATCGACATAGAGAATAGACGCGGGTTTTGGGAATATCGGAAATCACTGCAAGACCTCCATTCATATCACCGTATAAAGTGCAATAGCCCACTGCCATTTCTGATTTATTGCCGGTTGAGAGTAATAAATAATTAAATTTATTCGCGATCGCCATTAAAAGATTACCCCGAATTCTCGACTGTAAGTTTTCCTCGGCAACGCCAAATTCGGTTCCGGCAAATAAGGGCTCTAGAATTTCATCGTAGGCTGCCATGGCTGATTTGATTGGTAAAGTGATGTGACGAATCCCTAAGTTGTTGACCAGGGCTTCCGCATCAGTAACGGAACTCGAAGAACTATAAACAGAGGGCATCAAAACCCCGAGAACATTCTCTTCTCCAAATGCCGATCGCGCGATCGCGGCAACCAGAGAAGAGTCAATTCCCCCGCTCAAACCAATTACAACTTTTTCAAAGCCACATTTGCAGGCATAATCTTTGACTCCTAACACCAGCGCTTGCCAAATTTCTTCGTCTTCGTTTTCTAAAGCGGGTGCAATTTGGGTCGAGATTAAATCTTGTTGACGGGATGAAAATTCTGTAATGATTAAATCGTCTTGAAAAGGATGAGCGCGTGCCACTAATTTTCCCTCGCGATTGAGGGCGACACTGGTGCCATCAAAAATCAGGTCGTCATTAGCACCGACTTGATTGGCATAAACAATGGGAATGGCATAATAACAAGCACTATGGCTTAGCATCGCTTCTCTTAATTTTTGTTTGCCCGCACTATAAGGAGAAGCCGATAAATTAACAATCAGATCAGCCCCATGAGCCGCTAAATCTTCCAAGGGATTGTGAGCATAATTGCGTTTTCCCCAGAATTTTTCATCATTCCAAAGATCTTCGCAAATGGTGACGCCAATTGTAATTGGGCTGAAAATACCATTGGCTTGTTCCTCTTTAATCACAAAGCAATTACTTTGTTTTCCTGGTTCAAAATAGCGCACTTCATCAAAGACATCATAGGTGGGAAGTAAACGTTTATGAAAATAAGTAACTACCCTGCCTTCTTCGACTAAAGCAATCGTATTATGTAAGGGTTTTTCTCCTTTTTCCGCAGCGTGAGGATTAACTGTTGCCAATCCCACTAAAACCGTTAATTGGGGAGGGAGGGCTTGCGCTAAGCGCTCCAATTGCTGAGACATCTTAGTAATAAAACTGGGATTGAGAAGATGATCGCGAGGGGGGTAGCCACATAGAGAAAGTTCGGGGGTGAGTAATAATTGCGCTCCTGCTTGCACTGCTTTTTCGGCAGCATCTAGAATATTTTGAGCATTTTGGTTTAAATCACCAATGGTGGGGTTGAGTTGCGCGATCGCGATTTTCATCATTCTTCACTTTAAATAAAAACTAGCGGTTTATCTTTTAATAAGGCAAAAGCATCTTCATCAAAGCTATATAAAGTTGCCGGTCGTCCCGCACCGCGCGAGACTTTTAATCCGGTGTCAGTTAAAAAACCTAACTTGAGAAGGCGCGCTCGGAAGTTAGAATAATCAGAAAAATTTTCTCCTAAAACCGTCGTGTAAAACTGATATAAATCGTTTAAAGTAAACGTTTCTGGCAGCACTTTAAACGCGATCGGGCTGTATTCTAACTTATTTCTTAAGCGTTGATAGCCGTAATCTAAAATGCGATTATGATCAAAGGCTAGTTGTGGGGTTTCTTTCAATAAAGACCAAACTGCTTTTTGTCCCTCTTTCGTAATTAATTCGGTATCTTCATATCGAACTAAGGCAAAATAACTGACCGAGAGATACCGTTGATTATAAGAATTTTTAGCTTCTCGCGGGTCCCGTCCGGGTTCCCCAAAGGTATAAAGTTGTTCTAAATAGAGATTTTCAACGGCTATTTTTTCCGATAAAGTCCGATAGGCAGCTGCCTCTAAAGACTCACCCACTCGCACTAATGTCCCCGGTAAACTAAAGGAATGGGCAAACGGTTCATGCTGTCGTTCTACCAATAAAATTAAGAGCCGATTGGAGTGAGTATCCACCGAAAAAATGACATTATCAACACCAACTTTAAACTCAGCAAGAGAGGTTGTAACGGCAGTTAATTTTGAGTTTTCCATCTTAATTTCGCGGTGGGGATTGACAGCATCCGAATGAAAGAATCAGCAGCTCAAGAATATAATTGTTGCTCAAGAATATACTGTTTCACAGAAGAATCGACGACGTCTGGCTTACCGTTTTGGCGATAAGCGGTTGATGAAACCGGCGGGGCATTGAGATCAGCGACTTCATAAGTGCCACCCATTTGGAAAAGCCGATTTAAGTCTTCTTCATGAGGCGGATAGCCGGGACGAGGGATAATTAATAAGTTAACCCGCCGCAGCAATTCTTCACTGGCATACCAACGGGGAATTTGGGCAATTAAATCAGAACCAATAACAAAGGTCAACTCAACATCTTTCCCCCAATGGGCTTCCGCTTTTTTAACCGTTTCTAAACTCCTCGGGCTACTCAGTGTACTGTCGAGGAGGATATTGTCTTTCGGCGTTTCTAGGGAGGCAATCATCAACTCTAACATTTTCATGCGATGTTGAAGTGGGGTTTGATCAGATTTTAAGGGATTATCGGCTGCCCAAACAGCGACTTGATCGTAATGGTGAGAGAGCCATTCTAAAATGATCTTGTGCCCTTGTGTTGGCGGATCGGCACTCGTCCCAAATAAAGCAACTTGTTTCGGTTTTGGCATGATTTTCGGAGTTATATCTCGCTGGTTTTCAATTGTTGAAGTGGGGAAGAGATTTGCACCGTAAGAGGAGTGGGATCGTTTAATTGACGAGCGGCGTCGGGAAGAGTAAGCACAGATTGGCGAGCGCGATCGCGCAAGGTGGCTAAAGATTCTACCGGTACGATCACTTCCCCTTCTTTCATCACTAATATCAACAAAGGGGTTTCTCCCTCGGCTGCTGATTCTGACATTAACCCTAAGCGATCGCGCTGTATCTTGCCTTGTTCCCAACGTCGGAAGATTTGCTTCCGCCCCGGATAGGTTTCCTTGCTGGTCGATTCTTTCTGGGTTCCCCTCCCATCAATTTCTACCAGTTTATACACCCCATTAACGGGCGTTCCGGTGACGAGGTTCGTACCTACCCCATAGCCATCAATGATGGCTCCTTCGGCTAATAACCGTTCAATTGCCCACTCATCCAAATCGCCACTGGCAAAAATTGCCGTTTCTGGCAGCAGCGATCGGACTTTTTGCGATAATTGCGCCACATCCCCTGAATCAATCCGGACACCAGGGACGTGACGCTCTCCCGCTTGCACTTGCTGGGCAAGACGTTCAGCAGCAGCAACAGTATCATACGTATCGATTAATAGGGGCGCTTCGGGAAAATAGCGACTAAAGGCAGTAAATGCTTCATCTTCTCCGCCGCGCAGTGCCGCGATCGCCATAACCAGCGAGTGTGCCATCGTTCCACTGGGCACTTCCCCTAACTTTGATGCTGCTGCCACATTCGAGGTGGCATCAAAGCCTGCTGCTAAAGCCGCTCGTGCTGCCCAAAGAGAAGCTTGGGGGCTAAAAGCACGACGAGTTCCAAATTCCAATAGCTTTGCGGTTTCTCCAGCAACATCTCGGATCCGTGCTGCTCTCGTTGCAATCAAGGTTTGATAGTTCAGGGTATTGAGGAGATAAGTTTCTGCTAGTTGCGCTTGCCAGAGCGGAGCGTCCACTCGCAATAGGGGTTCGTTGGCAAAAACTGCTGTTCCTTCTGGAACTGCCCAAACATCTCCCGTGAAGACTTTTCCTTCCAGGATTGACCAGAACTCTTGAGGGGCATGATTAAAAAGCCCCATCTGTTGCAACTGCTGAATTTGCTCCCGAGAAAAGTGCAGTTGTTGTAAATATTGGAGCGCTTGCGCTAATCCCATTGCAATGAGATAGCCATAGGAAGGAGGTAAACGGCGAGCAAATAACTCGAAACTGGCTGGTTTTTCAGCAATCCCTTCCCCCACATAACACGCTCCCATGGTTAACTCGTAGAGATCGGTTAAAAAGCTGTAGTCTTCGGGAGACACAGTTAAAGCGGGTTCCGACATGACATTCTGCTTGGAGTATAGATAAATCTTAATTTTAATTATAGTGATTTTTACCAAAATTGGAAAGGTCTTTCCTCTCACTCGGGAGGCAGAAATACCAAGCTGATGTTTACTCGCTCGCTTGATTACTGTTACGGGTATTTTCTCTACCAAGCAAGCTCTATCACTAACACCAATGAAGTCTCTCTCGATATTGAACCGCGGAATGAGGAGGGACCCTGCGCGGGTTTCCCGCGCAAAGGAACGCCCGACGATCCGGTGAGCCACAGGCAAGGGGCTGTGTGCGGAAATGAATTCCGCACCTTGAAAGCCCCGCTCCGGAATCAAATTCCGGAGAATGGCTCACTCTACCAACACAGCAGTTCTTTAGCAGAAGGAAAAAAGGATAGCCAATATTAACGAAAAAGGCTCTCCTAGACTAGATATACTAATTTATACATTGATAGCAGCTCAATCCCTAGTCAATTCAGGGGGGGCAACGAAACAAAAATTAAATTTTAGAAAAATTTAATTTTTACAATTCTGTGAAGCTTACCATGCAAGCTTTTTGGGCGTTATTTGCTATTATTTTGTCATAACCACCCTAGGAGAGCCACGAAAAATAGTATTACGGATGATCAAATGCAAGCAAAAAATTTCTGGTGGCTTTCGTAGTGTAGAAAGTGCCCAAAATTTTGCTAAGCCGGTTCCTGCACGTAACATCGCGCAACCGATTACCGATACTGCTGCGATTTGAAAGCAGGAGGAATACCACAAGACAGAGCATCAAGCGTTTGGATCAAACCACTCAATCCATAATTGCTTATTTTTAATCACATTTTAGTTTTGATCAAAATTATGTTTGATAGTTATGGTGCCTTATCGTAAGGGGTTACGCGATCATTGGCGATTATTTTGGAATCACTCGCGATATTTTCTATAGTGACTTCCGTGGAATAAATAATCAACTATTGCTTCTTGTATAGCTTCTTTTGAGTAACCATGTTGCTTACACTCTTTTAATAAAACATTAATTAAGTCTTTATACGGAGGAATATCATCGAAATGAGCATCAACCTTTTTGTAAATTTCGTGCTTTTTTCCTAAAAATGAAGCATTAGCCATTAGATTAACCTCAGTAAAAGTACTGGTATAGTGGAATAAGAACATTTTTATCATTGATTTTAATCAAATTAAGTAACTTTTTTTACGTATTAACACGAAAAATTAAGCTATAATTAAACAGTTTCTTTTTGTGTTGGTCCCGATGGCTGCGACCCCGCTTATGTTCATAAGGAATGGTTTGCCCATCACGAGTGCGAAGGGCATCCACTCGCCCTCGTAGTCGTAACGCCTTGCTGTCCAAATAAAGGTCTTCCCACTCTTCTCCTTCTTGTTTTTCTAACTCGGCATGGAGTCGCCGCCCGGCAAAAACCGCATCATATTGGGTGTAAAGTTCTTCCACTTCTTCGAGGTAGTTAAGTTTGAAGGTATCCAAAAACGAAGAACAAATGACCAATGACTAATGACGAGTAAGTTAAGATAGGTTTACAGAATGTAAGTGAAAAAGCCCTTCTGGATTAAAAAGAAAAGATGAACTCACCGATCCGAGCTGTGCAAGCCCCTTATTATGGAGGCGGAAATACCCGTACTCCTCCACCCGATTTACCCTCCCTTCTATTAAAAGAGCGTATTGTTTATCTCGGTTTACCTCTTGTTTCCCCTGATGAGTATAAAGAGCAACTGGGCGTTGATGTAACAGAATTAATTATTGCCCAGTTGCTATATCTGCAATTTGATGATCGGGAGAAGCCGATCTATATGTATATCAACTCCACTGGCACTTCTTGGTATGGCGGAGAATCCATTGGCTTTGAAACCGAAGCCTTTGCCATTTGCGATACCATCAACTATATTTCACCGCCGGTTCACACCATCTGCATTGGTCAAGCCATGGGAACCGCAGCGATGATTCTCTCTTCAGGCACAAAAGGTTATCGTGCTAGCCTTCCTCACGCGACGATTATTCTGAATCAACCCCGTCAGGGTGCCCAAGGACAAGCCACAGATATTCAAATTCGCGCGAAGGAAGTGTTGGCTAATAAACAAGCCATGTTGGAAATTTTGTCCAAAAATACCGGTCAACCGATCGAGAAAATTTCTAAAGACTCTGACCGGATGTTCTATCTGAGTCCCCAAGAAGCCAAAGAGTATGGACTCATTGATCGGGTACTCGAAAGTACAAAAGAACTTCCTTCCACAGCCGGAGTGCTCAGTTAAGCTGATTTAGAACACTTTTCAGGAATGATCAATTCCTAGACTCAATAACCCATAACCCGTAACAAATCACGAACAAAGGATAAAGTTTATGCCCATTGGTGTCCCTAGAGTTCCCTATCAGATGCCCGGTCAACCCTACAGTGATTGGGTCAATATTTACGATCGTTTGTATCGGGAGCGCATTATTTTCCTCGGTCGCGGAATCAACGATAGTTTAGCGAATCAAGTGATCGCAGTAATGCTTTACCTGGATTCCGAAGACCCCAGTAAACCGATCTATCTCTACATTAATTCCCCAGGTGGTTCAGTCAGTGCAGGCATGGCAATTTATGATACCATGCAGCATATCAAATCGGAAGTAGTGACCATTTGTGTTGGCATCGCTGCTTCGATGGGGGCATTCCTATTATCCTCAGGAACGAAAGGTAAACGTCTCGCCCTTCCTCACTCCCGAATCATGATTCACCAACCGATGGGAGGAACCCAGGGTAGACGACAAGCCACCGATATTGAGATTGAAGCCAGAGAAATTCTTCGGATCCGGGAGCAACTTGACCGAATTATGGCTGAGAATACCGGTCAGACGGTAGAGAGAATTAAAAAAGATACGGACCGCGATTACTTTATGTCTGCGGAAGAAGCCAAGGAGTACGGCATTATCGATCGCGTGATTGAAGATAAAAGCGTCTAGCGATTTCTTTTGTTGCTTACCCAGTAGAGGGTAGCCGAGCGGTTACCTTCTACATTCGCGCTAACGCGTTTAATTTAGCAATTTTGTCCTGGCTTAAACCGTCCAGTTCTTCTAGACTCAGCCATCCTTCTTTCACCAACTGGGAAAAAATAAAGATTAACATCGACTCGCGATCGTCATATTTGCCGTCAATTTCATGCCTCTTGGAACTGAGAAAATCATGTAGACGCCACATATCGTCCAGAGTTGCGATTGAAGCACTAGCACTACGAACTGTTTCGATCAACGTTTCTATTTCGCGCGATCGCGCTTTTTTCAAAGCAACCTGAGCAAGTTCTTTTTCTGCACTAGACCACTGATTTTCAGTCGTTGACATAATTCCATCTAAATGTGTGAACAGACTTATAGCTTATCAAAGGCTGTCTGAGAGTGTCTATGGCTTCAATTAGCATAACTAATGGAGTGAACTACTCACATCCGCTTACGCTGAGATGTGAGCTTCCTACCCAACAAACTGCGAAACCGTAGAAGTCTTTCGACCTCTGCTATCTCGACTAACATCTGGGCGATAGGCGATCTCCCCCGTTCCAGAGGATAAAATACGCAGTCCTTCCTCTCTTATATTCTTGGCAGCATTGATGTCGCGATCATGCTGAGTTCCACATTTTTCACACTGCCAATTTCTAAGATCAAGAGTCAGGTTTCTTACTTGATTTAGACATACATTACAAGTTTTAGAACTAGGGAAGAAACGATTGATTTCTTGATATACTTTTCCTTCCCATTCACATTTGTATTTCAACAGGGTACAGAATTGACCCCAACCTACTTGACTAATTGCCTTTGCTAAATTGTGGTTTTTGACCATGTTCTTGACTGCTAAATTCTCAACACACACAACTTGGTTTTCGTTTACTATCCTGCGTGATAGTTTGTGTTGGAAATCTAACCGACAGTCTGCTATTTTTTTGTGAACTCTAGCAACTTGTTTTCGGGTTTTGTTTCTGTTGTTAGAACCTTTTTCTCTTCTGGATAAACGTTTTTGTTTTGCTTTTAGATTTTGCTCGTGTTGGTTGAACCATTTAGGATTTTCAAACTTAGAACCATCGCTGGTAATAGCAAAATGATTGATGCCCAAATCGATGCCAATTCCTTTTCCATCTGCTGAGTTTTCAGGGGTTTCCTTTCCGTCTTCTACTAAAATAGAAGCCTAATAATGTCTTTGACAATTTTGGGAAACAGTTACAGTTTTAATTGTTCCTTTAATGTCACGATGGATTTTAGCGTAAACTACTCCTATCTTTGGAAACTTCAGACCGTTATCTTCTAAGGAAACATTTTGAGGATAACTAATTGACTGTTGGTGATGTTTAGCTTGGAAATTAGGAAAAGAAGTTCTACCTTCAAAGAAGTTGACGAAAGCCCGAGAAAGATTAAGAGCCACCACCTGTAAGCATTGAGAATAAGGTTCTTTCATCCATTCATATTCTTTCTTGAGATTAGTAATCTCTTTTTGAATAGCGAACCTAGAGAGTCCTTTTCCTGTTGCTTTATCAGTCTCATTGGTTAAATTGAGAGCATAGTTCCAAGCGAACCGACAACACCCGAAACTCTGAGCCAGATGCCGTCTTGGTTCTGCTGTAGGATAGATTCTTATCTTTGTTGCTCTTAGCATTACCAATAAAACTTTTGATGATAAATTTATTGTAGCATAACCTTGTCGGCTTGTGTCGTAAGTTCGCTATCATCCCCAATTCGCTGACGCTGAAATTGGGGACTTCTCGCTCACCTTAGTTAAAGCCCAGATCAAACTTACGCTTCATCGTCAACAACATCAGAGAATTCATCATCTGAAAGCTGATAATTGCGGGCAGTTTGGTCATCAACCAAATCTCCATTACTTTGAATTTCAGCAATATCAGGCGGTAGTGGATAAATACTATTTTGAGCCGGATTGGGCTCTTCATCGATTAAAGAACGTCCGAAGGATTCCTCATGGACACTAAAGCCAGTTCCAGCCGGAATCAAGCGTCCGATAATCACATTTTCCTTCAAGCCTCGTAGCCAATCCGATTTGCCTTCAATTGCTGCCTCAGTCAAGACCCGGGTTGTTTCTTGGAAACTGGCAGCACTAATGAAACTATCGGTATTCAAGGAGGCTTTCGTGATGCCTAACAAGTTCGGCTTGTATTCCACAGGCGCACCACCAATGATATACATCGTTTCATTGTCTTTATGGACATCCCGTAACTCGGCAAGTTCTCCCGGTAAGCGAATCGTGTCACCACCATCTTCCACTTTCACCTTCGATGTCATCTGGCGGACAATCACTTCAATATGCTTATCGGAAATATCAATGCCTTGCGACTGATAAACTCCTTGCACTTCATCAACGAGGAACTGCTGCACTTTTTGCAGACTTAGTAACGCTGCTTCGTGCATTCCTTGTTCTTCCAGGTAGTAATCAAAGAAGACTTCTAGAATTTCATGGGGATTAGCGGGACCATCCGTCAGCGGTGTACCGACATCGACCCATTGTCCGTCAGTAATGAGCATACTTTGTCCTGTACTAATGGGATAATCGCTAATTACCCCATCCGCTTCAATGATTTTCACATCAACAGTTTCGTCGTCTTTGTATTCCACTTGTGCCGTACCAGCCCGACGCGCTAAGATACAAGCTTCGCGAGGCTTCCGTGCTTCTAAGAGTTCTTCAATCCGTGGTAACCCTTGTACGATATCCCCGGTTTTCGAGCGTTCGTAAATCAAAAGAACTAGGTTATCGCCGCGTTGGACAAGGCTACCATTTTCCACATGGAGAACCGCGCCATTAGAAACGCGATAGGGACGAGCATTCCGTAAGATAATCGCATCATCTTGAACGGCGATGACTTTCCCTGATTCTGTCGCAACCACATCTCCAGCAAGGGGATGATTGGCAACCACTAAATCGCCTTCCTCAACTTGCGGTGCTTCTGTAATGGGAATTGTGGTTTTATCAGCTTCTCGAACCACTAAAATCCGACGAATGGCTTCTGCCCCTTCCCGGATCCCACGTACTTCTCCGGCTTCTCGGCACTGAATTTCGGTACGGGCGACGACTTCACCCGGGGGAATTTCTTGCCCATCTTCAACTAAGATCCGAGTTTGCGGACTGCCACTGAAGGAATCGTTTTCATTTTCTCGACGAATGGCAAGGGATTCTAAGATCACCATTTGCAAGACATAGGTATCTTCTTCGTCTTCTCGTTCGGGTAATTCGATATCGACACTAATCGGTAAGGCATCTTTATTGGCGGTGGCGTCTTCATCCTCAATGTTGAGGACTAACTGCGTGCGCATTAATTCTAAGCCATTGACCGACTTCACCCGTTCTCCATCCTTATAGAAGAGACGCTGGGAAGCACGGAGTTCGATTTGTACATCCCCTGACTCATTAATCGAGGTTTGGGAAGGAATATCCGGTTCATCCGGAATGGTATATTCAATGACGGGGCGCAGTAGAATGGCATTCCCTTCTGGGGTTTCCACATATTGCACATAACGCAATTCTTCAGCCGTTAAGCCGGGGATAATTTCTTCACCGGGGTGGACTAATTGGTCAGTGCCACAGGTGGGTTCTTGATCGCTGAGATGAATTTCTCCCGATTTAATGACAATTTCCCGTAAGATGTCATTTTTCTGCACTACTTCCACAACACCGGAAGATTGACAATACATATTTTCGACAATCTCAGCACCGGCTTCCACATATTCCCCATCTTCAACCCGCAGTAAGCCAATATCTTTATTGATTTCGTGGCATTCTTCAGGGATCCAGAGGAGGGTTCCCCCTTGAATCACTTCGTAGCCATTTTTCGCTTTACCGCGTTTTTCCACTTCAACGCCTGCATATTTGACAATGCCGCCGGTTTCCGTGTGATAGGTGTCGTCCATTAATTCGGCAATGACATCCCCATGTCGCACTTTGCTACCCGGGGTAGCTTTGAGGGCAAACCGTTGGTTATTTGCCGAGTAAATGACATATTGTTCACCGCTGCCAATGCTGGAACGACGGATTTGGGCTTGATCGAGCTGGACAGAAGCGGTAATGATTTCAATTTCTCGCTTCCCACTGCCGAGACGAACGACGCCGCCTTTACTGGTAACGAGTTTGGTTTCGGCAAGGATATCGCCAGGTTGGACTTTGGAGCCATTTTTAACCACCGGTTCCGCACCGGGCAGTAAGTTATAGACTTCTCCCGAAAGGACCCAGAGTAAGCCCCCCCGTTGGGCAGTGCGAGTCATGTTGCCCTGACGATCAGTTTTTTCTTCGGGAATGAGATCTTGGAATTGGACTTCTCCTGCTAAATCTGAACAAACGTCTTTGGTTGCTTTTTCCGTGGAACGTTTTTTCGGCGTGGCAACTTCTACAATCAGTTGTCCCGCTTGCACGGTCTCGCCGTTGTTTGCCATCAGGAGAGAACCCGGAGTAACGGTGATCGTTTTTTCTTCGCCATCGGCTAATTTGATGGAAATTTCGCCGGAGACTTCGACTTGTTCTCGTTCTTCGCCATGACGGGTCCGCACTTTCCGAGTACGTAGTTTTTTCGGAACCATTACGGTTCCTTCCCCGGGTGCCGTCACTTGTTGCGCAATATCCCCCGTAAAAACACCGCCCGTGTGGAAGGTACGCATAGTTAACTGGGTTCCGGGTTCACCAATGGATTGGGCGGCAATAATGCCAACCGCTTCTCCTTTATCAACCCGCTTACCGTGAGCAAGACTCCAACCATAACAGCACTGACAAACGGATCGCGCGGCTTCGCAAGTCAGCGGCGATCGCACCATCACTTGGCTCACGGCTTGGGCAATCTTTTCGCCAAGGGGTTCATCGACTTCCTGATTCCGGCGTGCGATCACTTCCCCTGTTTCTGAATCAACCACATCTTCTGCTAAGGTGCGACCAAATAAGCGATCTTCTAGAGGAATTAGCGTTCGTTCCCCGTCCGTCATGCTGGTTAAGGTAATGCCCCGTTCAGTGCCACAGTCTTCTTCCCGCACAATCACATCTTGGGACACATCCACCAAACGACGAGTCAAATATCCTGAGTCAGCAGTCCGGAGTGCGGTATCCACTAAGCCTTTTCGTGCCCCATAAGAGGAAATAATATACTCGGTAACGGTTAAACCTTCCCGGAAGTTGGTTTTAATCGGGAGGTCAATAATTTCCCCTTGCGGATCCGCCATTAGACCGCGCATCCCGACGAGTTGGCGCACCTGAGACAAATTACCTCGCGCCCCGGATTGAGACATCATATAGACGGAGTTTAGGGGATCAGTGGCTTGGAAGTTCCGGACGACTTCATCTTTCAGGGCTTCAGACGTGACATTCCAGGTATCAATCACTTTCTGGAAGCGTTCTACCTCAGTAATTTTTCCAATTCGATACCGTTCTTCGGTATCCGCGATCGTGCTTTCTGCCGATTCCAACATCTCCCGTTTACTGGGAGGCACTTGTAAATCTTCCACACTGATGGAAACCCCAGCTTGCGTGGCGTAACGGAACCCCATGTTTTTGAGTTCGTCGGCCATTGCAGAACAGCTGGCACTCCCATAATTGATGAAAGCCCAATGAATTAGCTTTTTCAGTTGTTTTTTATCGACAACTTGGTTCCAGAAGATTTTTTGGGGTTGATTATTACTCATAATTCAATGTAATGGCGACGGGACAATGGGCAAAGCGGGAATTAGCGGTTCACTTTAAGCGTTCACCAGAGAACTCCCCAATAACGCATCCTGAATTGTTTTGTTGTAAATAATGCGACCGGGCGTGGTCCGGATATATTGACTAATGACTTCTCCCTCAGCGGTTTCCTTCACCCGTCGATTGGGATAGAGTTTGATGACGCTACCATCCTCACGTTTCTCTTCTTCTACAGGTTCAGCTTCTACTGGATCTTTGACTTCACCGTCAAATCGCACCCAAATATAAGCGTGGAGTTTTAAGTAGCCCTGTTCATAGGCGCGTAACGCATCTTCTAAACTGGCGTAATAGCGCTTATCTTGGGGGTCAACGGTGGGATTTTCAGCCGTAAGATAGTAACAGCCTAAAACCATATCTTGGGAAGGGGCAACAATCGGTTTGCCGGTTGCCGGCGATAAGATATTATGACTGGCTAACATTAATAACCGGGCTTCCGATTGCGATTCCAGGGAGAGAGGAACGTGAACCGCCATTTGGTCACCGTCAAAGTCGGCGTTAAACGCCGGACAAACCAGTGGGTGCAGTTGAATCGCACGGCCTTCCACTAAAATCGGTTCAAAGGCTTGAATTCCTAAACGGTGCAGGGTCGGTGCGCGGTTCAGCATCACGGGGTGACCGGCAATTACTTCTTCTAAGACATCCCAAACCGCTGGATCGTTGCGTTGGATGCTTTTCTTCGCTGATTTGATATTGTTGACCACCCCATTGCGAATCAAGCGGTGAATGACAAAGGGTTGGAACAGCTCGATCGCCATTTCTCGCGGTAAGCCACACTGATAAATCTTCAGGTTAGGACCGACTACAATCACCGACCGTCCAGAATAATCGACCCGTTTGCCAAGGAGGTTTTGGCGGAAACGACCTTGTTTCCCTTCAATAATGTCGGATAAGGATTTTAAGGGACGGTTATTTGCGCCAACAACAGTGCGTCCGCGACGACCATTATCAATTAAGGCATCCACTGCTTCTTGCAGCATTCGTTTTTCGTTCCGGACAATGATTTCCGGGGCGAGAATTTCTTGTAAACGGGCAAGACGATTATTACGATTAATCACCCGGCGATACAAGTCATTCAAGTCTGAAGTGGCAAACCGCCCGCCATCCAATTGCACCATGGGTCGTAAATCGGGCGGAATCACAGGAATATAGCTCAGAATCATCCACTCGGGAGAAGAACCAGTGGCAATAAAGTGGTCGATAACCCGTAACCGTTTAATTAATTTGGCCCGCTTTTGCCCTTTAGCGTTGGCAATTTCTTCCCGTAGGGTTTCTGCTTCTTCCTCTAAGTTGAGGTCTTGCAGCAGGCGTTGAATGGCTTCTGCACCAATCCCCACTTCCACACCCATTAACTCACTGTCTTCTGCAAACAGTTGGTCTTCAATCTCCAGCCACTGTTCTTCGGTGAGCAGTTGTTTGTACTCCAGATTTCCCGCGTTACCCGGTTCGAGCACAACATAGGAATTAAAGTACACAATCTGCTCCACATCTCGCAGGGGCATATCTAAGAGGATACTCAAGTAGCTGGGAATTCCTTTCAAATACCAAACGTGAGTGACGGGTGCAGCCAGTTTAATATATCCCATGCGATGGCGACGAACTCTCGATTCGGTGACTTCCACGCCACAGCGTTCGCAGACAATCCCCCGATGACGCACCCGCTTATATTTTCCGCAGTGGCATTCCCAATCTTTAGCAGGACCAAAGATCCGCTCGCAAAAGAGCCCATCCATTTCTGGCTTGAGCGTGCGATAGTTAATGGTTTCGGGTTTAGTCACTTCCCCAACCACTTGACCATTGGGTAAGTTACGCTCTCCCCAATCACGGATCCGCTCTGGGGAAGCAATGCTAATTTTAACGTAATCAAACTGTTGCTCAGGTTGTTTGGATTGTGTCATGGAGATTCTCAATGATTGGAATTAGAGGACGATTCTATTCAGCGTCTTCAGTCGTTGGAGTGGCTTCAACCGGGACAATATCTTCTCGGGATAAGGATTCATAAGTGGGACGAGAGGGTGTCCGCCGGCGTTCGCTATCTGCCATTAAGTCCACTTCTAAATCTTGACTGGTGCCATCTTCATTAGTGTCAACGCGGTGGACGGAAATGTCTAAGCCTAAAGACTGTAATTCTCGCATCAGGACCTTGAAAGATTCCGGCGTTCCAGGTCGAGGAATCGGTTTTCCTTTCACAATGGCATTCAACGCTTCGTTACGCCCTTGCATATCGTCTGATTTGACAGTGAGTAGTTCTTGCAAGGTATAGGCAGCCCCATAGGCTTCCAATGCCCAAACTTCCATTTCTCCAAAGCGTTGTCCCCCTTGTTGAGCTTTGCCACCAAGTGGTTGTTGCGTGACCAAGGAGTAAGGACCAGTAGAACGAGCGTGAATTTTATCATCCACCAGGTGAACCAGTTTCAACATATAGGCTTGTCCTACGGTAATCGGGCGGTCAAAGGGCTCTCCCGTTCGTCCATCATAAAGGGTAATTTTACCCGGATGATTTTCGTTATAAATCCAGTTTTTTCCAGGACGGTTGGCAGCTTCTTTGAGCTTAGCGTCAACGGTATCTCGGGAAGCTTGTTCCCCATACATTTCGTCAAAGGGCGTGATTTTAAAGCGAGCATTGAGGTTTTCACCAGCCCAGCCCAGAAGGCATTCAAACACCTGTCCTACGTTCATCCGTGATGGTACCCCTAGGGGATTCAGCGCCACATCAATGGGACGACCGTCAGGGAGATAGGGCATATCTTCCACAGGGAGGATGCGGGAAATAATTCCTTTATTGCCATGTCGCCCTGCCATTTTGTCGCCGACTTGAATTTTCCGTTTTTGGGCAACGTAGCAGCGAACCACCATATTTGCCCCAGGCGGTAATTCATCGCCTTGTTCCCGGGTGAAGACACGAACATCAACGATGCGACCTTTTTCGCCATTGGGAACGCGCAACGAGTTATCCCGGACATCGCGTGCTTTTTCTCCAAAAATCGCACGGAGCAGTTTTTCTTCCGGAGGTTGATCCGATTCCCCTTTCGGCGTGACTTTTCCGACGAGAATATCTCCGGCTTCGACCCAAGCGCCAATGCGGATAATCCCGCGTTCATCGAGTTGTCGCAGGGCATCTTCTCCCACGTTGGGAATTTCCCGCGTAATTTCTTCAGGTCCCAGTTTGGTTTGACGCGCTTCAATTTCGTATTTTTCAACGTGGATACTGGTGTAAACGTCATCTTGAACGAGACGCTCACTGACTAGGATGGCATCTTCGTAGTTATAGCCTTCCCAAGGCATATAAGCAATGAGAACATTCTGACCCAGGGCAATTTCTCCCCCTTCTGTTGCCGAACCATCGGCGAGAACTTGTCCGGGAACCACGTCTTCTCCGGCAAAGACAAGAGGACGTTGATTCAAACAAGTATCTTGGTTAGACCGTTGGTATTTTTGCAGGGGATATTCCAGAATTTGTGGTTCTTGTTGGGCTTCAGCGGTTGCATCTCCTTGCAGTTGCGGTTGTTCCCCTGGCGGAGGACTGACTTTGATGCGGACAACGGTAGCATCCACATAATCCACTGTGCCGTAGGTACGAGAGACCACAACCATCCCAGAGTCACGGGCTGCTTGGGCTTCCAACCCAGTTCCCACCAAAGAACGTTCTGGACGTAATAACGGAACCGCTTGACGCTGCATATTTGACCCCATCAGCGCTCGGTTCGCGTCGTCGTGTTCTAAGAAGGGAATGAGTGAGGTTGCCACTGAGACAATCTGTAAGGGAGAAATGGCAACATAGTCCACTTCTTTGGGACTGGTGGTGGTAAATTCTTGACGATACCGGACGGCGACAGTGTTGCCAAGGATATATCCTTCTTCGTCAGTGGCAATGTCACCCGGGGCCACCCGTTTATCATCTTCTTCATCAGCAGTGAGATAAACCGGATCGCGATCGCGCAATACCCGACCCTCTTCCACGGGATAATAGGGCGTGGCAATAAAGCCAAAGTCATTCACTCGCGCACAAGTGGCCAAAGACCCAATTAAACCAGCATTCGGACCTTCTGGTGTCTCTACCGGGCAAATCCGTCCGTAGTGAGAGGGATGAATATCCCGCACGGCAAAGCCCGCCCGTTCCCGGGTTAACCCCCCGGGTCCTAAGGCACTAATCCGGCGTTTGTGGGTCAACTCAGCTAAGGGATTGGTTTGATCCATAAACTGCGACAACTGAGAGGAACCAAAGAACTCTTTAATGGCTGCTACCAAGGGCTTGGGATTGACCAGAGAGGTAGGGGTCAAAGACTCGGCTTCAGAAACCGTCATCCGTTCCCGAATAATCCGTTCTAAGCGGTTTAAACCCACCCGCACTTGGTTCTGCAGCAGTTCTCCCACTGAACGCACCCGACGATTTCCCAAGTGGTCAATGTCATCGGTGCTACCGAGGTCAAATTCGAGGTTCACGAGATAATCAATCGCTGCCAAAATATCTTGCGGGGTGAGAACGCGCACTGTTTCTGGTGTGCTTAAATTAAGCTTGCGATTGAGTTTGTGACGACCGACTCGTCCCAAATCATAACGTTTGGGGTCAAAGAAGCGAGAGTCTAAAAGTTGTTGTCCCCCGGCAACGGTTGGCGGTTCTCCGGGACGGAGTTTGCGATAAAGTTCTAAGAGGGCTTCTTCTTCACTGGGATTCCCTTCTTTATCTAACGTTTTTTGATAGTAGTCAGGATGACGCAAACCGTCGTTAATTTCATTATCTTGTAAACCAATCGCCTTCAGAAGCACTTGCGCACTCAGTTTCCGGGTTTTATCGATGCGCACCCAAACTAAGTCGTTTTTGTCGGTTTCAAACTTCAGCCACGCCCCGCGGTTAGGAATCAGCGAAGCAGAGTAAGTCCGGCGGTTATTTTTATCGGTTTCCGGTTTGTAGTACACTCCGGGGGAGCGAACGATTTGGTTAACAATCACCCGTTCAGCACCATTGATAATAAAGGTTCCCCGTTCTGTCATTAGGGGTAATTCACCGATAAAGACTTCTTGTTCTTTAATTTCCCCGGTTTCTTTGTTGATTAAGCGGGTGGGAACATACATTTGGACAGAATAGCTACTATCCCGCCGTTTCGCTTCGTCAACATCGTATTTCGGCTGTTTGAGTCGGAAGTTTTCGCCAATAAAGCGGAGTTCAAGTTTTCCGGTATAGTCAGAAATGGGGGAAAAGCTATCTAACTCTTCAATTAACCCCTTTTCTAAAAACCAACGGAAGCTGGCGCGTTGAATCTCAATTAAGTCGGGTAGCAGATTGGTGGCTAGATTACTCATTGATTAATCTTATATTTTGGCTTTGGCGATTCAGGTGGATATCCCTGCGATTGCGGATCAGGGACAATAATTTTTTAGATTTCCCTTAAGACAGACTCGGCAGGGAAAAGAGTGTACGAGCGTTTTCGGTGGTGGTTTGCGCTAACGTCTCCAAGGGGGTATTCCGGATTTTAGCGACGGTTTCCGCAACATAGCGCACATAACTCGGTTCATTACGTTTTCCTCTTTTGGGTACGGGGGCGAGAAAAGGACAGTCGGTTTCAACTAACAGCCGATCATCAGGAACAATTTTTACTGATGCTTGCACTGACTTGGCATTCTTAAAGGTCACCAATCCACTAAAACTGATGTAAAATCCGAGGTCAAGACACTGTTGGGTTTCTTCGGGAGTTCCCGCCCAGCAATGCATGACCCCTTTCACCGCTCCCTTTTCTTGTTGAAATTGGCGAACCAATTCCACCAGATCGGAGGCGGCGTCTCGACAGTGGATGATGACGGGTTTGTTTAGGCGTTGCGCGATCGCGAGTTGTTCCCAAAACGCCGTTTTTTGTTGAGTGACATTTTCTGCCTTATAAAAATCGAGCCCAGTTTCCCCTATGGCAACCACTCGCGAATCCGACTGCGCCAGTTTTTCAACTTCAGCAGCCAGTTCTGGGGTCCAACTTTGAGCTTCTAGGGGGTGTAACCCCACGGCAAAAGAAACTTCGGGAAATTGATCGGCGATCGCGCTGATTTGCTGAAATTCTTGCGGTTCAACACAAGAATGAACCAGTTGTACGACCCCTTGTTCTTGCCAACGGGCTTTTAAGTCGGCCAATTCAGCTTCAAAAACATCAAAGTTGATGTGAACATGGGTATCAATTAGCTGCATTACCAATCTCTGCTGCTTAACCTCATTGACTTATTGTCAGTCAAACCTCTTCCTCAATTGATATGAGAAGAGGTTATCTCTGATCGGGTTTATTCACTACTCTCTCACGTTTTTCCCAAATTTTAATCTTGCTTACAGGAGAGTTAGGCCCTTAAGCGGGGGTTGCTTTTTTGAGAGCTTTGGCTAAACGGGCTTTCTTTCTCGCGCCATTATTTTGGTGCAGTGCTTTGACTTTTACTGCTTTATCGATTTTGCTATAAGCCGCTGACATGGCTTGCTGAACCTGTTGCTCTTTTTCGGAACTGGGATTGCTAGCATACTCATCAACCGCTGCAAAGTACTTTTTCATCAGGGTTTTAACCGCTGATTGATAGGACTTATTTTGGAGACGGTTGCGTTCTGCGATTTGAATACGCTTCTTTGCGGATTTAATATTTGCCACGGTTATCCTTCAAAGAATAAATAATTTAACTTTGTTGATCTAATCTATAAAATTTCCGCTTGCTTGAGCTGTCAAGATAACGGAACTATGATTATAACACGCTTTGCCTAAAATTGTTGTAAACTGAAGAGAAATGCTTAAAAAATCAAATTGACGCTCCTATTCAAAAATATAACATTTCTTTTCTGGCTTTGGGAACGGAGGTTCAGAAAAATTCAGGTTAAGCTAGATAAAGGAAAGCTGGGCAATTAGAATCATACCATCGTTTCATCGAGTCTCCCAGCCCCTGCATCTCACCAAGACAGATCACGCTCTGTCTTTGATTCAGGGTCGAACGATAAACGAGGGTAGTCGCTTAGAGGGGTATTTGGGCTCCATGCTGCGGATCATCAATCAAGTCGCGGAAGCAACAACAGAACTGCAACGGATTTCTCGCCGAACCCACGATCAACAAATCGCGGGGAAAGAAGAGGCAGTGCATGAAATTATTCAAACGGTGAGAAAACAAGGGGATCAAGCACTGCTCGATTACACAGCAAAATTTGATCAACTGACCCTAACCGTCAATCAATTACGAGTCAATGGCTCAGAATTGGATGCTGCTTATCAAAAAGTCTCAAAAGAATTAATCGACGCGATCGCGCTAGCGAGACAACAAATTGAAGCCTTCCATCGCCAACGCACCCCTAAATCCTGGGTTGAATTTGGTGAAAACCAAACCGTATTAGGAAAACGCTACACGGCGGTTGACCGGGCCGGGTTATATGTCCCCGGCGGACGCGCCGCTTATCCGAGTACCGTTCTCATGAATGCGGTGCCAGCGAAAGTAGCGGGGGTTGAGCGACGGGTGATGGTAACGCCCCCGGGTCCCGATGGCAAAATTACGCCGGCGGTATTGGTCGCAGCGCAAGAAGCAGGGATTGAAGAAATCTATCGGGTGGGGGGTGCGCACGCGATCGCCGCTTTGGCCTATGGGACAGAAACGATTCCAGCAGTGGATGTGATTACCGGTCCGGGGAATCTCTATGTCACCTTAGCCAAAAAAATGGTTTATGGTACGGTTGGCATTGATTCTTTAGCCGGTCCTTCTGAAGTACTGATCATTGCCGATCACAATGCCAATCCAGTTTATGTGGCAGCTGATTTATTGGCACAAGCAGAACACGATCCCATGGCAGCAGCTATTCTGTTAACCACAGAAGAAAAATTAGCGCACCAAGTCCAGCAAGAAGTGCAAAAACAATTAGTGGATCATCCCCGGCGCACGTTAACGGAAAAAGCGATCGCGAATTACGGAGTCGTTGTTGTGGTGAATTCTCTCAACGAAGCAGCCGAATTATCAAATTTATTTGCTCCAGAGCACTTAGAGTTAGAAGTAGAAGAACCCTGGGAAATGCTGCATCTCATCCGACACGCGGGGGCAATTTTTATGGGACATTCTACTCCAGAAGCGGTGGGAGATTATTTAGCCGGTCCTAATCATACCTTACCCACTTCTGGCGCAGCCCGTTATGCCTCTGCTTTAGGGGTGGAAACGTTTATGAAGCATTCGAGTTTAATTGAATATTCACATACTGCCTTAGATAGGGTATCGCAAGCAATTCAGACCTTAGCCCAAGCTGAGGGATTACATTCTCATAGCGAATCAGTGCGCTTACGTCGAGAAAACAATCAAGAACAGTCGTAATTAATGACTAGTGGCCAGTCAGCGGTTATCATCTAGGAAAAAGGGTAAAGGTGCCAGGGCAATTTTCGCTCTACCTTTCCCCTTTCTTTCCTTTAAACTGACGGAAAAGGCTTAGGATGCTCCCAAATTGGGAGGGCAAACGGTCAATCTGAGCCATGATTGAGTCATTTGATAGCAATGATTCATTGTTAATTATTAGTTTTAATTCTATCTTAGTTATGCCAGTAGAAACTGATTTTTTAGCTTCACTCAATGCGTCGCAGCGTCAAGCCGTTCAGCATTTTTGTGGTCCTTTATTAGTCGTTGCTGGGGCAGGATCTGGGAAAACTCGGGCGCTGACGTATCGAATTGCCCATTTAATTTTAAATCACCGGGTTAACCCAGAAAATATTTTAGCAGTTACTTTTACGAACAAAGCGGCTAAAGAAATGAAAGAGCGGATAGAGCTCATTTTTGCCCAACGCTTAGCCCAAGAAAGAGAAGGACAACGCTTAGAATTACTGCCGGAACATCAACAAGTGAAGCTGCGATCGCGCGTTTATAAAGATATTACCAAACACTTGTGGATTGGCACGTTTCACAGTTTGTTTGCTCGCATTTTAAGGGACGATATTAATAAATACCAAGATCCCAAAGGGTATCAATGGACGAAAAATTTTACGATTTATGATGAGTCAGATGCCCAAAGTTTAGTAAAAAATATTGTTACGAAGCAACTTAACTTAGACGATAAAAAATTTAATCCCCGCTCTCTTCGCTACAGTATTAGTAATGCCAAAAACCAAGGCTTGTATCCTGAAGATGTGCTGGCGCAACAGCCGAATTATCGAGGCAGAGTGGTTTCAGAAGTTTATCAAGCGTATCAAGGGCAACTGGCTGCCAACAATGCCCTTGACTTTGATGATTTAATCTTAATTCCCACGCGACTTTTCTCTCAAAATGAATCGGTTTTAGGATACTGGCATCAACAATTCCAACATATTTTAGTGGATGAATATCAAGATACCAACCGCATTCAATATCAAATCATTAATCTTTTAACCACGAATGGGGAACCGAAGAAACAGGAAATGAATTGGAATAATCGGTCAATTTTTGTCGTTGGCGATGCCGATCAATCCATCTACTCCTTCCGCATGGCAGACTTTACCATCTTACTGGAATTTCAAGAAGATTTTGGCGATGGTTTGCCCGATGATGATACCCGCACCATGGTGAAGTTGGAAGAAAATTATCGATCGCGTGAAAATATTTTAGAAGCAGCGAATATTCTCATTGAAAAAAATAGCGAACGTATTGATAAAATCCTCAAACCGACGCGCGGGTATGGTGAAGAAATTTATTGTTATAAAGCGGAAAATGAAATTGAAGAAGCCCGCTTCATTCGCAATCAAATCCTGAATTTAACGCGCGAAAATCCCGAATTGGGATGGGGGAGTTTTGCCATATTATATCGGACGAATGCCCAATCTCGCGTGTTAGAAGAAGCCCTCCGCGCTGATATTCCTTACCATATTGTCGGTGGTTTAAAGTTCTATGATCGTAAAGAAATTAAAGACGCACTGGCTTATTTACGACTACTAACAAATCCCAATGATACGGTTAGCTTACTGCGCATTATCAACACACCACGGCGCGGCATTGGACAAAAAACCCTGGATCAACTCATTAGTGCATCGCAAGAACTGAATGTTCCCTTATGGGAAATTATTAGCGATGAAACCTCTGTCAATACCTTAGCCGGACGTGCTGCAAAAAATGTCAATGAATTTGCCCAAGTGATTAAATCTTATCAAGCGAGCGTTGAACATCTCCCCGCAGCCGAACTTTTAGATGGAATCTTAGAGGCTTCCAACTATCGACAAGATTTACAAAATCAAGGAACAGAAGAAGCAGAGACTCGACTGGAAAACTTGAAAGAGTTAGACAGTGCGATGATGCAGTTTGCCGAGGAAAATGAGGATAGTAGTTTAGAAGGCTTTCTCGCCAATGCGTCTTTAGCATCTGATTTAGATAACTTGAATGAAGGAGAAGAAAAAGTTTCTTTAATGACCCTCCATTCAGCAAAAGGGTTAGAATTCCCTGTGGTTTTCCTAGTGGGATTGGAACAAGGCTTATTTCCTAACCGACGTACTTTAGATGACCCCGCAGCGCTAGAAGAAGAACGAAGATTGTGCTACGTAGGGATTACCCGCGCCCAAGAACAACTCTTTTTATCTTATGCCCAAGAACGCCGTTTGTGGGGATATCGAGAACCGGCGATTCCTTCCCAGTTTCTGGGCGAACTTCCCGATGAATTGGTAAGTCATAGTTCTCCGCCGCTTAAAGCCCGTCGTCAGCAGCAACCACAAGCGAAACAGAAAAAACAACCGCAAGCCACTTCTCATAGTTGGCAAGTGGGCGATCGCGTTTTTCATGATACCTTTGGCGAAGGCAACGTGACTCATGTTCTTGGCAGTGGGAAGAAAACGAATCTCGCCATTGAATTCCCAGGCTTAGGGCGTAAAATCATTGATCCCAATATTGCACCCTTACAACCGCTTTAAATTTATAGCAATTTGTAACAATTCATATCGTTTTTTGCCCAAAATACTGCACAGTAGTGAGAGAGTATTCTCTATTGAGAGGAGATTATCAATCATGCCATTATCAGAAACCCAAGTTTTAATTGCTTTAGTTGTTGCTTTAGTTCCGGGTGTACTTGCCTTTCGTTTGGCAACAGAACTTTACAAATAACATGATGGTTGGCTGAATCCACTAGTCAACCTTTGATCCCGCCTGCAGCATCGTTCTGTAGGCGGATTTTTGATCGTCAATTATGATCGCTGATGAAAGAAAACGGGTAGCATAGGGCTAAAAAGTTACTTTCTTTATCGTATTATGCCTGCTGTACAAGTCACTCCTACTCCTCCCGTTCCCAAAGACGTTTCTTATCGTTCAAAAAAAGCTTCTTCGCGCCCAAAAAAGAGAACACGTCGTCAGTTACCGCGTCATCGCGGTTTAACCCTCGAAATTAGTACAAAGGTTGTAGTGAATCTTGTCATGATCGCTGCTGCAACGACTGCGATTAGTAAACTGATTCCGAATTACCAAACTCAACGTTTGCGCCTCGAAGAAGTACAAGAAGAGGTAGCGCAAACGCAAGCCCGTGTCGATGAATTAAACCGCGAATTTACTCATAATTTTGATCCCTATCAAAGCGAGATCATCATGCAGGAACAAACCAATCAAATTAAACCCAATCAGCGTCATATTGTTTGGTTAGAACCGAATAATGAATAATGTACAATGGATAATTGGTCTGTCTCTTAGCTTCAATTCGCCCTTAATCTCGGTTCAGATTAGGAAATGGAATAGGAGCAATTCTTGATCGAAATGGAGTGAATGATTAGACAGATTTAACTCCTCAATCAATTGTTGATTTTACATTATTAGTTAATTTTTCATGTCTGATGCTGCCCCTGTCTTGTTATTAGTTGACGGTCACTCACTAGCGTTTCGTGCCTATTATGCTTTTGCGAAGAGTCGAGACGGGGGATTAAAAGCCTCAGATGGCACACCGACAAGTATCTGTTTCGGCTTTCTCAAATCCTTGTTACTGGTGTTAGAAGCGGAAAAACCAGAAGCAGTCGCGATCGCGTTTGATTTAGGGTTACCCACCTTTCGTCATGAAGCGGATGCCACCTATAAAGCCGATCGCGCTGAGACGCCAGATGACTTTATCCCTGATTTAGCCAATTTACAAGAAATTCTCGCTGCCCTAAACTTGCCAGTGGTAACCGCGCAAGGGTACGAAGCCGATGATGTGTTGGGCACCCTTGCTAGGCAAGGAAAGGAGCAAGGATACATTACTAAAATTATAAGCGGCGATCGCGATTTATTTCAACTCATTGATGAAACCCAACAAATTAGCGTTCTTTATTTAGATAAATCGGTTTTAAAGGGAGCGAAAACCATCCGTGAATATCACAGCACAGATGTGGAAGAAACCCTAGGCATTCAACCGCAGCAAGTGATTGATTATAAAGCCCTGTGTGGGGATAAATCGGATAATATTCCGGGGGTGAATGGCATTGGGGAAAAAACTGCCGTTAAACTCCTCCAGCAATATGGAACCCTCGATCAAATTTATGAGCATATTGCTGAAATTAAAGGGGCAATGCAAAAGCGATTAACTACGGGAAAAGAAGATGCAGAACATTCCCGTTATCTGGCAACGATTAAAGATGATGTGCCTTTAGAGATTCGTTTTGATGAGTTTAAACTGAAAGGAATTAACGTCGCGGAACTTAAACCGCTACTGGCAAAACTTGAACTCAAACAATTTTTAAAGCAACTCGATTATCTCCAACAGCAACTGGGGGGAAATAGTAGTTTAGAAAGTGACGCAGAAGAAGAAATAGAAGATGAAAGTCTCTGGTTTTTCAGCGCAGAAGAAACAAAACAGCAACAAAAAAACTTAGTAACCGTCCAACCGGAAATTATTGATACGCGAGAAAAACTGGACAAGTTAATTGCCATTTTAGACCAACATCAAGATGCTGCTTTTCCGGTGAGTTGGGATACTGAAACCACCGCTTTAAAACCGCGCAATGCAGAACTGGTTGGGATTGGTTGTTGTTGGGGAAATGAGGTTAATGAAACCGCTTATATTCCGATTAATCATAAGCAAGGAACGGCTTTAGATGCAGCAGACATTACAGCAGCTTTATCTCCTATTTTAGAAAGCGAAGACTATCCCAAGACGCTACAAAATGTCAAATTTGATCGCTTGATGTTGCGTCATTTTGGAATCAAATTAAAGGGTGTGGTCTTCGATACAATGTTAGCGAGTTATGTTTTACATCCCGAACGGAATCATAATTTAAGCGATTTAGCCGCCCGATATTTACCGGATTTATCAACCCAAAGTTATCAAGAATTAGCGATTCCTAAAGAGGGTACGATTGCTGATTTAGATGTGGCAACGGTTGCTGAATATTGTGGGATGGATGCCTATGTCACTTACCAACTGACGCAGTTATTAGCAGCCGAATTAAAAGTAATTCCGAAATTAGATCAATTATTTCGAGAGATTGAACTCCCCTTAGAACCGGTTTTAGCGGACATGGAATATTGGGGAATCCGAATCGATACCGCTTACCTCGAAACCCTATCTCAAGAATTAGGAAATAAGTTAGAACGCATTGAAACCGAAGCCTATGATTTAGCGGGAGAAACTTTTAATTTGAATTCTCCTAAGCAGTTAAGTGAAATTTTATTTGAGAAACTGCAATTAAGCACGAAGAAGTCTCGGAAAACGAAAACGGGTTATTCTACTAATCATGCGATTCTCGAAAAATTACAGGGCGATCATCCCATTATTGATCTAATTTTAGAACACCGTACCCTTGCCAAATTAAAATCAACTTATGTCGATGCTCTTCCCAGTTTAGTGAATCCAGAAACCCAACGCATCTACACTGATTTTAATCAAGCCATTACAACAACCGGAAGACTTTCTTCCTCGAATCCCAACCTACAAAATATTCCCATTCGGACTGAGTTTTCTCGTCAAATTCGTCGGGCGTTTCTCCCAGAAGATGATTGGCTACTCGTCTCTGCAGACTATTCACAAATTGAACTGAGAATTCTCACGCATTTGAGTCAAGAACCGATCTTACTGGATGCTTATCAAACCGGAAAAGATGTCCACCGGCTGACAGCACAATTACTGTTTGAAAAAGAAGACGTTACTGATGAGGAAAGACGCCTCGGGAAAACCATTAACTTTGGTGTCATTTATGGGATGGGGGCGCAACGGTTTGCCAGAGAAGCAGCTGTCAGTAATCAACGGGGGAAAGAATTTATTGAAAAATATCAAGCCCGTTATCCCCTGGTGTTTGCATATTTAGAAAATCAGAAAAAACGCGCGATCGCGCAAGGTTATGTAGAAACATTACTCGGACGCAGGCGCTATTTTTACTTTACGGGTTCGCCCCTCGATAAACTCAAAGGAAGCGATCCGGATACCATTGATTTAAACGAAATAAAAGTGGGCAAAGATGAAAGCGAAACCCTCCGTGCAGCTGCTAATGCACCGATTCAGGGGTCAAGTGCGGATATTATCAAGATTGCCATGGTCAAACTCAATGAACTCTTAAAACCCTACCAAAGCCGTTTATTACTCCAAGTTCATGATGAGTTAGTTTTTGAGATTCCTCCCCAGGAGTGGGAAGAACTGCGCCCACAAATTCAAGCAACCATGGAAAATGCCGTTGCTTTAAGTATTCCCCTAGAAGTGGAAATGAATGTGGGGAAAAACTGGATGGAAGCTAAGTGAAATCCTGAAACCTTTGTAAGGGCGGGCGTTATCGCCCGTCCCCTGTAGCGACTGGTTAGTGGGTTCTTTCAAGCCACTTAACGTAGAACAGCTCGGGATCTCCCTCGTCGAGATTGTATATCGTGCCGCTCGGTTCGTAAGACATGCTCTGCATCAGCTCTTGCATTGGCTTGTTAGATTCATTGGTGGATGTGAACAACTTGTCGGTCTCGCACATCTTCTCAAGATGTTTGACCAGGGCCGTAGCTACACCTTTCCGTCTGCTGGCCCTGTCCACCATCAGCATCGAGATGAAACCGTTTGAGAAGAAGGTGTATTCGAGCACTGCATAGCCAACCACAACTTCGTCAATGAGAGCAACAATGGCTCGCCCTGCATCAACCCAGTTGCGAATGTGTTGCCTGCGGCTGCCTTTCTCGGCGGCCATATGGTCAACCGCATACATGGCCACCACATCAGATTCTGTTGCGTCTCGTATCTTCATATAGCGCTACGGATTAACATTAGGACATAAGTTATGGTTTTAAGAACTGATACTATCACACGACCACCGAAACAAAATGTCCTAACCTCATTGCGTACTGCTATATCATTCCCGCTAACGGACTAGCTCAACCGCAGCCGCTTCGCGCCTCGGTTAGCTCTTTTCGCTGCATTCGGCTGTCGGTTGCAGCGAAGTGTTGCTGTGGCTGGCGACAATTTTAGTATTCCCAAACAGTAATATTAATGGCTCTTCTAGAGTGAGTATGATAAGTTAATACCAATTAAAAAGGAAGAATAGAGACAATCATATAAAGTGATATTCCCCTAAACCTTGCTAAATTTTGACTTAAAGCAGCCATTGATGGTAAAAGAAAATAAACTATTGCTTCATCAAAGTCACTTTTTAATAAAATGCCGTCTAACTCATTATTACATTTTATCGCTAACGTCATTAATTTTGAAGGATTTAAGGCAACTAATTATCATTTCATCAGTGAGGAAGAACTGCTCATTGTTGTAGAAAATCAATCCCGTATCGCGTCGATCCGTTTGTGATTGGGGATTGGGAAGATGTACAATCGGTTCGGTGGTCCACACCGCTTCATTACCAATGACCACACCACATTCATTCGCACCCATTTCTGCGCCCCACATCCACTTCGGTTGGGAAATAATCACAGCGAGGGTCTGTTCGACTTGAGGAATGGTGATGTAGGTACACTCAACAGAGGTTTGAGTGGTATAGCTTTAAGCAGGAATGACAATTGCCTCTTGAATTTCTCCTGCTGGACGATCACTATTCTTCCCAAAAATTACCTCTCCTGCTTTCGTCACATCGGGTAGAGCCACCAGAGAATCACACATTCTTCTTCCTCCTGCTATCATTGATTCTCTCGCCATTTAAACTAAGATATACTGACTTGCCAACTCTGAAACAACTCCCCAGAAGAGGTTTTGACAATTTTTCCCCCTGCTTGGCGCACGAGACATTGCCACTCACTCAACGGCGTTAATAACACTTCTGCACCTAAATAAGTTTCCAAAATTGCCCAATCTTCAGCGAGAGGACTTTCAGGATCAATCACATCAAAAATGAAGCTGCCCTTGGGTTTGAGTACGCGCTTGACTTCAGCTAGAACCAGTTTCCAGTAATCGAGAGGATAGTAACAACTCCAACCCGTAGCAATCACACCATCAAACTGGCTGTTTTCGTAAGCTAAGCGATGACCCGCACCTAATTTTACCCCGCGAAACAGTTTGGAATTGAGTTGGGGTCCCCGACTCATTAAGATCTCCCGTGCTGCGGTACTCACTTCCTGTCCATAAAAAAATGCATCCCACTCGTACCAAGGATAAATCAAAAAACTCAAACCACAACCAATGTCTAACCAGGCTTGCTTTTTCTTTGGAGTTTTTAATTCCCAAAATTTAGAAGCAATACGGTTTTGGAGACTTCCCTCCTGCCATTGCTTAAAAATAGACATCGCTTCGACTTCTACCGGGAGAGCAAAATTTTCTTGACGGTATTCGCGATTAAATCTCTGAGTCGTATTTTCAATTGCGCTTTGCCAATCTTTGGGAATACTGGATGAGAGAGAGTGAGGAGAAGATAAATTTTGCTGTTCTTGTTCTGATTTATGCTTTGCCAATGGGTATGTTTTCCAATTGTTGTGTTACCTTAATTGGGGAGTCCAATGCTTAGTTCGGGTGGGCGAACACACTACAATTAAAGCAGATCCCTTGAATCAATAACAAGCGGGCGCGATGCGTTGTCACGCTCGGTCGGCGACCTACGCGAAATTACTAACATCCCTTACAGCAACTATTTACCTGAGTTTTCTCCGAATCTCCTCTGGAAGCTGAAAGCGACCCTCTGGATCAGGATTGAAATCAACAACATCAACCACTACCTTCAGATTGATGCTACCGTAAACGTAAGGAAAGAGATCCTGTACTCCCTCACAATTTTCGTACTGAACTTTAGGTGATGCCATGTGTGGGAATAGGAAATTCAAGTTTGTAGCGCGTCAAAGATTACGATCGCGCCTAGAACGAAGTTCGTGTCGAAGATATCGCGCATCAAAAACGCCTCATCGAACTGCTAGAAGAACAGAAATCTATTAGCAGCCATTTTGACACATTGAGACTTAATGATGATGAACGTTTCTAACGCTCCTTCTCAATAGGAAGTAGAATTAGTCAAGCCTAACTTTTGTCAGTTAATCACGATCCAAGCATAGATAGCAAATACTAAGAAGCCTATACCGATGAGATTGCTTTTCTGTTGGGCTAGCCAGTTTTGTGATATGTATCTCATATAGTTGAAAGTAGAACGACGTTCTTGAGCCAGTTCTGCCATTAGTTCTGATACTCTGCGATCTACTTCTTCGTGTGAGATTTTATCTTGCTGATAAGCGGATTCTAATTCGTCTAGTTTGCGCCAATATTCTTGAGTTGCCTTAAAAAGATTTGGAAACATAAATCATTAATTCGGACTAGATTTGCGGAGAAAGAAGTAACCATTCTTCTAGAAGTGATTACCTTGTCAAAGTGAATCGACTAAAAGTCAAGTTTGATGTGAAACTAACTGGTTTGATGAATTTTTTAAATTGCTTTACTTTAAAAAGTGTAACAAACTATCAACTTTTATAACAATGACTTGACAATAGGGAATAAGTCGTAATGACCGAACTCGGGAGATAGAGCGACAAGGATGATGCTGCTCCCTTGTTGGGGTGTTATAGCAGTACGCAAGGATGTTAGGACGTTTTAAGTGAATTGGTAGTACGACTGTCTCGGTTGCTAGCTTTTTGTAATGTCCTAACCTGAACCAGTAGCGCTATAGCCCTCTTTCAAGAAACATCAGCAGAAAAGGTTAATTTAGGGACAAGTTCAAGACCGAGGGACTCAGCTTTTTTCTGAAGTTTTTTGAGCATTTGCTCCTGGTATTTTTGTTCGTAGTAGTCCACACCCGGGTCAGAATAAGATTCACCCGTGGT
>JAAANX010000105.1 GCA_009909085.1 Cyanobacteria bacterium GSL.Bin1
CAGAAAGCGATGGCGAACCTTGAAAAGCAGTTTCAACGTTTACCAGGATTAGAGAAATGGTTTGTTGAGATTGGAGCTAAACCTGGATCACTTTCGGATAACTTTTTTCTTGGATTACTCTAATTTTTTTGTTCTTTGGTTACCCCATCATGGTCACTGGTCACTCTATTCTCAAGATGAAATTATGAATGTCATTGATGAAGCGATCAGAGAAACCCGTGCATCAAATCGTTCTTGATACTAACATTTTGATTTCCTCTGGAGACGCTACGCGATCGCGCTCAGGGTAGTTTACGTCAACACATCTGCCAAAGGAATAGCCGTTTTAGGGAAGGCTTTAATCAGTTTTTGATCTTCTGTTACCAGTACCGTTTCCAGTTGCATTGCTAGAGCGACAAACTCACCATCATAAGCAGAGCAACCGCTTTTCTCTACCAAGCGCAGCACATCAAAGGAAGCAAGTTCAAACTCTTTGTCCCATAACAACATCTCAGCTTCCCCGACTATGGCATAAGCCTGGTCAAAGGTTAACAACCCTTTGCGTAAATAAAGACCGAGAACGTTGCGAAATTCACTGCGCCAGAGAATAGGGACAGCCCATTCTGGGTTTTGGATCAAGAGACGCTCCACTTCTGTGGTTTTCTCCGTCGGCAGATAAAAATAACTAATAATATTCGTATCGACAACAATCATAGACGGTCTGAATCGATCCCCTTGGCAATTTCGGAGAGGTTAAAATCGCCAGCTTTGAGAGATTTTCTAAGTTGACGAGCGCGATCAATCCGTTCTTGGGGAGAAACTTTTGCTGAGAGGAGGTTTTTTTTCAGACAGACGATGACCTCACTGTTAATACTACGCTGATTGGCTTTAGCAGCTTCTTTGAGACGTTCATAGATGTCATCGGGTAGGTTTTTTACAGTAATTGTTGTTGCCATGATTGAAGCACCCCGCGAATGATTCCATTTTGAAACCATTGTGGTTTAAATTGGTCTTTTTGTCAAGTTGCGCTCCGCACGCTTCTAATCTTTGTTTCTTTGTTCTTGATTGAGATAGAAATCACTTATAATATTCGTTCTTCACAGATTATACCGAGTGAGCTTTTTTACACTCGAAGTCACTTTTCAAACGCCCTCTGAGAGGAGTTTCTACCATTGCGACCTCTATTTTTTACTTTGTTCGCTGATGGTATCGATTTCTTCATCAATTGCTTCGATCATCGGGTAAGCTTTTTGAGCAGAATAGAGTTTTTTCGCTTTCTCTAGAGACGCGAGTGCAGCTTTAGTTTCTCCTTTTTCTTTTAAGGCTAACCCTAATACCCGATGCGGTTCGGCAAATCGATTAGGCTTGATTTTTGCTCCTTGTTCAAATTGCGCGATCGCGCTGTCAATCTTTCCCTGCTGCATATACACTTTTCCCAATTCAATATAGGCATCAACATTTTTGGGAGAACTTTGGGTTAAGGTTTCAAAAGTAGAAATGGCTTCCGTTAAGTTTCCTTGCCCCACGAAAGATTTTCCCAGTAATAATCTGGCTAAATCATTACTCTTTTGTCGCTCAATAATTTTCTTAAAAATGGGAATAGCATCCCCATATTTTTCATCTTCATACAGTTGACACGCTTTTTCAAAACGTCTGGAAAGGAGAAAACTTCTTCCTAGAGTTACCCCAACTAAAAGAAGAATAATCGAAACGGTTACTAATGCAATAATTTTTGTTGTGTTTGGATCAAGTTCTGACATAATTTAAGCTAAAAAACAAGCGATAGGAAACAGTAAATATTCCAGATAAAATAACTTCCAAATAAATTGATAAAATTGCGCGATCGCGATTTTATTTTCTAAGTCTACATTTTGGCTACGCCACCACAGTAGCAAGAGTAATACGCTATGTGTCATCCCCACAAAGAGAGGATTGACATCGGGTAGCCAGCGCCACGAAGCTAGTATCACTCCGATATAGCAAATACTAATAATCAGACGAGTAATATTTAAGATGGTTGGTTTTCCTAAGAGCAGGGTAAAGGTGGTGATGTTATATTGTTTATCGCCTTCTAAGTCAGGAACATCTTTAAAGATCGCGATCGCGATGGTAAAAATCAATATAAATAGCGTTAATGCCCAAATTGCGGGCGGAATGAATTGCTGTTCAGTCAGGGTTTGACTGAAGTGTAAAAACAAGCCTAAATTAACAATTATTCCTCGCACTGTAAAAATACATAATGCTGCCCAAAACGGAAAGCGCTTTAAACGAATGGGCGGTAAAGAATAAGCGGTGCCAATTGCTAAACTAACCCCAACTGTGAAGAGTAACCAGGGACTAGCAATGAAACCCAATAAAATGGCAAGCGTTCCCGTTAATCGGACAATCCATTGCGCTTGCTTTAAGGAAAATTCACCAGCAGCAATTGGCAAGTCTGGCTTATTAATTTTATCAATCGAAACATCTTCTAATTGGTTTAAACCGACAATATAAACATTCCCGCCCAAACACGCTATCCAAGCGAATAAAAGCGGGATTAAATTATTTAAATTGAGGGGAACATTATTAATAGCAATGGTAATAAAATATAAAGCAAAAACACTGAGGGTTGTCCCAATAATGGTGTGAGGACGAGAAAATTTCCAAAGGCTATGTAACCACTCTCTTGGATCACGGAATAAATTTTTTTCAAGATTAGAAGTCATCAGTCATTCGTCATTTGTTATTGATCATTCGTCATTGATTATGACCTCATGTTGTCTCGCTGTCACTGACGGAAATTCCTTGTAAAATACCAAAACGAATTAAGCCGCGATGGTATCCCCGACTCATTAATCCTAAAGATAAAGCAGCTTCAACCGTTTTCCAACCACTTTGTATTAATCCCATGAGGGCTTGAGGGGTAAATGCAGAATCAATGACAATATTCCAAAACGGATCGACCGCTTGTGACCAATCATCGCATTTAATGTCTTGAAAACCCACTTCTTGCGCGATCGCGCGATATTCAGGTAAAGAAATGACGTAAGGTAAACAATACACCCGGTAAATTTCTGCTAAATGTTGCTTTTCATCAGCAGTTAATTCCCCTGCTAGAGAATCAGTGGGACGATGACACCACGTCGCCATCAATAGCATTCCCCCTGGCTTGAGAACGCGATCGGCTTCTTGAATAAATTTTGCTTTATCAGGGAAATGTTCGCCACTTTCCAATGACCAAACTAAATCAAAACTATTATCGGCAAAGGGTAACGCTAAGGCATTGGCCACTTGAAACTGCACTTTCTCTTCTAAATTCGCTTCCGTTGCCCGTTCTGTGGCGCGTTTTGCTTGTTCAGGAGAGAGTGTGACACCTTGTGCTGTCGCGTTAAATTTTTGCGCTAAATATAGAGTACTGCCACCAATCCCACAACCCACATCTAAGATATGTTGCGGAGGGGTCTGTGTCTCCCTCAGATTACCCCAATGAAGTAATTCTTCAATAATATCAATTTGGGCTTGCCGGCGAGATACTTTATTCATCCCACTGCGACCATAATAGCCATGATGCATATGTTCCCCCCAAATATTTTCCCAGAGAGAACTTGAGGCATCATAGAAGTCTTGGATTTCTTGTTCTAAGTTGCGGGGCATAGTTAATATTTTTTTGTTATTGATAATTAGTTATTGATTTTATCATCATATATCCTTAATCAGGATGACTGTAATTCGATAATTCAATAATTTCCAATAATCCTTGATAAAGTACTTGAAAACTTTTAGAGCGATTTGTTTTTGGATTCATATATTTAGAAATTTCTCTTGCAGCATTGTTTTTCTCTAACCCTCCTAGATGATAACCTTTACTTTGTAGAACTTTTTCTAATGCTTCCCAAGTTCCTCCAGTAATTGCATCAGGATTACGATATTTGGCTTTGCTTCCTAAATCACGAGAAATTTTAGGATAGGCTTGGCAAATTGCATTAATATCACCAAAGAACCATGCTTCTAGCTCTTCAACTACTATCGGATTCAGTACTTGAAAAGATTCTGCTTTATTCCTTGAAGACTTAGTTACTAATCCTACTTTGTTTGCAATATCATCTAATTGTTGTTTTAGTTGTTTACAGTCTTCTTGGTCTTCATCTACCAAAATAATAATCTTATAAGTATCATCAATCCATTCTTGATATCCTTTTAATCGATCAGGTAATTTTTTAAATAAGTCAGATTTTCCTTTGAAAGCATGAATTTTAAATGAAACTTCATCTCCCATAATTTTCGGTAATATTAAACTTAGGGCTTGTTTTGTGGACAGTTCCTCGACTAAAAATTCTAAATGCAAACTCATCTCCCTATATTTGTTAATCAATCAATTTGGAGAGGGTTGCCCACATCAAAGAAATCTTCCATCCAAAGAGAACCAAGTAAAGCACCATTATTCATAAATTCTTTAATTCCTTGGATATCTGCTGCTCTTTTTGCTAGGGACGATGTTTTTCTTCATTAATTGCAAGATGATATAGCAATCAGGAGTCAGATGTGAGAAACTAATTCCCTCGTCCCTGTACTCGTCGCCTCGAATGTGGCTTCTTCTCATGAATCATTCCTGACTGCTATAGGTGATTACCGGAGATTTAGACTTTTCCCTATACTTTAATTCGATAACAATCGGACCTTCTTTTCCTCTAGTACGAAGCTCTTTAAATCGTCCTCTTCTATCCCATGCTTTTCTTAAGCTTTTAGTAAAACATTCTTCTAGAAATGCAAAGACATCGAATAGAGTAGATTTACCACTTCCATTCGGACCTAAAAATGTTGTTAAAGGAGTTATGTCTTTTAATTCAAGATCATGTAATGCGCGATAGTTCTGAACTTTTAAGTATTCTATTCTAAGGATAGAGTGTTGGGGCATTACTAAGCACGTTATAATTTGATACTACTATGTTCATTTTATCATTATAGAAAGATATTGATTGAGTTGATACCACTTATAAAAATTAACTAAAAACTCAATCGATTACTCAATTAGTTGGTAAAGATGATTAATTCGATGTTTCTATAGCAATTTTTGCGACTTGCTATAATATATCTTTTTAAATCATTTTTCATAAGAGTAATTTATTATTTTAATAGCTTATAAATATATTACTTAAGCTTCAATTTTTTAGTTACTTTGGAGAATGGGTAGTAACTAAAAAATCGAAGAAAGTTTTTTGTAAAAATAATCAAAATTAGAATAATTTGGATTATGCGGAAACGTTTCCTCGCCTTAATCACTCTTCAACTGTTTTAATTAGGGCTTGAATCTCTGGGTTATACAATCGTAAATAGTTCCAATAATTCCCAAATACTGCTTCTACATAGCCTTTTGTTTCCGGGAAAGGGATGTTCTGCACAAATGCGTCTGCATCTTCTAAACCATAACGCCTCACCCACTGTGCAACATTACCGGGTCCAGCATTGTAACTAGCTACGGCTAACATCGAATGATGATCATAGCGATCATGTGTGTAATCCAAATACCAAGTTCCTAACTTGATATTATCTTCTGGATCAACTAAGGAATAGTTTTTTACATTGGCTTTATTTGCTACCCATTCCCCTGTAGTAGGCATAATTTGCATTAATCCTTTTGCCCCCGCAATCGAGCCAATATCCTTTTCAAAGCGGGATTCTTGACGAATTAAACTCATGACTAATAAAGGATTTAATTCTCGTTGTTCTGACCAATTCAGGATATTTTTTTTGTAGGGAAAGGGAAATAAAGCATGCCAATACATTGATGCTTCACGCAAACGTTGCCAACGGGAAACATCAGCAGGTTGGTCACGATATTGTAACGATGAAATCTGAGCAATTCCCTTCAGATATTGTTCTTGCGTCAGCTTTAATACGCCATCGGTAAATTGTTCTTCTACAGAGAAAGAAGACAACTGGCTCGTTTCAGTTTGCCATACCGTCCAAGCTGCGTCATCTTGTCCAAGTTGATAGAGTTCTTTTAAAACCTGAGACCCGGCAGGAAGGAGAGGACGGGAAGCGGGTTTGACGACTTTTGGCATTTGATCGCGAATTGTATCAAAGTCTCCCACGGGTAAACCCAGATTTACGGCAGAACGCCATGCATAATAAGATTCTGGATATTGAGCTAATGTTTCCTGAAAGATACGTTCTGCTCCTGTGGATTCTCCTTGCTGTTCTAACCATTTTCCTGACCAGAAACCGGCTTTGGCTGCTAAGGCATCATTCTGGTTTTCTTGGACAATCGCCTCTGCCCAAGTAATAGCAGATTTTAAATTACCTTGTTGGGCTGCTTCTTCTGCCATTTCCCAGCGATAGTCTGCTGCGACATCAGAGTGAGAGTAATGATTTAAAAGAGTGTCTCGGGCTTTTTGGGCTAATTCAAAATTGCCTTCTGCTTCCAATAACTGTGCTTGACCAACCAAAGCGTCTGGGGCTTCCTTTGGAAACTGATTAATCACTTGGTCCAAGTAGAAGATACCCTCTTGAGGCGATACCATCTCTGCTAGGCGACGTAAAGCTAATCCGGTTTCTTCTGCATCTGGAAAGGTATTGAGGAGTTCCATATAAATCTGTTCAGCGCTAGCGGTTTTGCCACTAACTTGTAGCCCTCTCCCATGCCGGTAGAGGTTTTTTGGCGTTTTCGGCGCATTGCCATAGGCGTTTCCTGCTTTCTCATATTCCCAGGTTTCCCAGTAGCCTTCCGCAATCACTTCCCAGTCTTTTGGACTCAGTTGACTCCTATAGTTATTCACTAATTGATCGCGCACCTGAGTCATGCCCTCAGCTTCTGGAGTATGATAAGCGAGTATTTTTAGTAATTCCGGTTGATGGGGGTTTGCCGCTAAGCGCTGCTTGATCATTTGATGAGTACGAGGATGTTCGGGAAACTGACTCACGAGAGTGTCCCATTTTTGAGGATTCTTTTCTCCTAAGTGATACAGTGCCTCCCCAACACTGGCCGAATTAAAATTCTTTTCAACAATGTGAGACCAAATTGCTTGTGCTTTTGCTTTATCTCCCTGCCTATCGTAGCCTTCTGCACGCTTGAGGAGAATGTGTCCTTTTAATAAGGGATAATCTTTCTCTAAATCTTGTAAGTGTTGCAGTGCTTGCTCTGGCTGCTGATTTTCTAAAGCTGTAACAGCTAGTAAGTAACGAGCCCGGTTTTGGTCTTGCTGATGACTGCTTTCTAAAATGGATTGTAGTTTATGGCTTCGTTCTGGCGTCGGTAAAGACACCAGAGGAAACACTTGGGAAGGAAGATTCGGATTAGCCTCAATGGTTTTGGTAGGTTCTTGCTCCAAAAAAATTGTTGTTTGTTCTCGGCTGTGGTTGACCTCTTGAGGTTTGTTTCCCATCAACAGGATAGTTGCCAACTTTCCTACCACAGCCAACACAATTAACCAAAACAGGATTCGTGGAGAGGGCTTCATGCCAAATTTTCCTTGTTTTTTATGATGATGAGGTTATTTGAGAGCATCTTTCAAAGCAGTGCGCGCAGCCAGATGATTGCGAGTGGAGCCCAAGATTTCTGCTTCTCGCTCTAAGCGGGCTTTGGTATCCTGCATTTCCAGCAGACTTTGTTGTTCTGATGCGACACCATACAAATTACTAGCGACCCAAAAGGATAGTTCTCGAGGTAAATCTGGGATATCGTCAGGGAGTTCAATGGTTTGGTCCGTTAATTTTGCCGATAGCTTGACCACATCTTTTAACAAGGCTTCTACATCGCTAGCCAGGGGACGTAAATCAGTTTCTGGCGCTTCATCTTCAATCCATTCCACTAAGCCAACGCGATAAGGCTTTTCGCGCACCCAGTTTAAAACCCGGAATCGTTGTTGTCCGAGGGTAAGCATTTTCATGCGATCATCGGGAAGACGTTGGAACTGGGAAATTTCTGCACAACAGCCCACCGATGCAATATCTCCCTTAACTGGATCAAACATAAGGACGCCAAAGCGACGATCAGTTTCTAAGATAGTGTTCATCATCATGCGATAACGAAACTCAAAAATGTGTAGCGGGAGGGGGCGACCAGGAAATAAAACTACATCGGGTAAAGGGAAAAGGGGAAGTTCTCTTACAGCCATAGAGGTTGAGGATGCCATCGTGTCTTATACGTGCGAGAGAGTTATATTTTCTTCTACTTTAACGAATTTTTACAATTCTCTGATGATTGAGATGAACAGAACATCGGGCAGTAACTAAAGAATTTAAGTATTGAAGTTGCCTTTGGTTGCTAAGTAAAGAACAAACAATTAGTTATGGCTGCCCTTCTGTGGTGCCATCTTGAAAAACACTATATCCCCCTCCAAGATCTAATCTAATCGTTATCCTATAATCAAAGTAAACTAAGCTAAGTTTAGCTAATTTGTCTCGCCATGAAAATGATTAACATTCATGCTGCCAAGACCTCTCTTTCGCAATTAATCGAATTAGCACTTGCTGGGGAGGAAGTCATCATTAGTAAAGCGGGTCAACCTCTTGTCCGACTCGTTCCTTATACGACTAGCACTGAACCGAGAAAACCTGGAGATTGGGCAGGTCAAGTCAAAATCGCTGATGACTTTGATGTCACGCCTGAAGAAGTCATTAATTCCTTCTACGAAGAAGAAATATGAGCTATCTCCTCGATACTCATACTCTGCTGTGGTGGTTAGCCGATCATCCGACTTTATCTGAACCCGCTCGATCCGTAATTGCCAATCCCCATCACTTAATTGTGGTTAGTGCTGTTAGTGCATGGGAAATCAGTATTAAGAAAACACTTGGAAAATTAGAAGCTCCCTCCGATTTAGAAGGAGCAATTCATAGAAATCGTTTTGAATCTCTAGTGATTTCTATTAAAGATGGTGAAGATGCAGGGGCTTTACCCAATTATCATCGGGATCCATTTGACAGAATGCTGATTGCTCAAGCTTTTCGTAATCAGTTGACAATTGTGACCAGAGATGAAAAGTTTCAACAATATGGTGTCCCCTTGTTAAAAGCCTGAGTCAGAAGTTAGTCACTTATCTAAACGATATCGCGCAAAGATCATTCACTGGAGAAAATAAAAGTCTTTTGTCCCGAATCGTGACAGTTAGCGGGAGAATAAAGTCGGTATGAGTGGAAAAGGAATGTGATACACACCCTTTCTTATTGTGGCGCGATTAATTGGGTGTAATGAGTCTGCTTCTGAAATACGCTATTCAGACTTTAAGTGATCAGGTTGATTCCAATAGTAGCAAACTTGATTATTGGTTGTGATTGATGAATAGTCTCCCTTCGTCGGGTTATTTTGTAATTTAACTTAAATAATTTGGTGACATAAACACGAAATAGAGAATATGGATTAAATTTCGCAAGTTCCAACTCAGAATATGTGATAAAAAGAGTCGATAAAATTACAAAAATTCACAGATAAAATTCGGATTACATCATTTTTTTAGTTAATCATACTTACAAAAAAATATTGACAAACTACGGAAAATTCTATAAAATCACGATATGTTCACTGATAGAACACGAATAAGGATGATGAAATTAGACAGGTTTTCAGTAATTCTGTTAATATTCCTCTCTCTCATTTGGTTTGTATTTCCTGTCGGTGTACGTAATTTTTCTAATTTTGTCAAAGATTTCAAGGATGAGGTAACTCCCACTTCTCCACAGCAGTCAATCGGCTACTGATCAAACGTCGTCTCCGATTCTCTAGCATCACACTGACTACGAAAGATTTGAACCATTAACGGCTTTAAAAATACAGAGGGAAAATTAAATGATGACAAATTTAAAGAGAGAAACCTATTCCTTATCTGAAATTACTCAAGAAGCGATCTTTGACCATCTAGGCGATACAGCATGGATCAGCAAAAACCTTAATGGTATTGTCTACCTCAACAGTAAGAATCTGTGGATGGTAGATATTGATTTCAGGGAACTCTACCTTGACGAACTCTTTTTTATCAACAAAAGTGGTTTTCGGCTCCCCATCTTTGAAACGTTAGCTCTCGGAGAAGCAGTTAGCGAAGTTCACAATGAGGACCGACAAACATTGGTTAAAGGGGCAATTGACCTAGCCTTGGAACGTATGCTTGATGGTTCCTATCGAATCTATGAAACTCATCAGGGATTACGTTTCATTCGTATCGATCAACCGATGATGGCTCGGTCTCAAGATAGTGTGTTTCGTCAACTTCTCTGCTATACGGATGTCAGTTATTCGGAAATCTGCATTCATCAGGACTGTTTCAGAGCGCGGTTGACACCAAAAGCTTGGAGAATCAATAGTTTAGAGAAACCTCGTGTGACACACTTCTTGGGCGATGTTGTGGTTCGCACTAAAGACGAAGAGCTTAATAACACAGTTTTATTCCATGATTGTGAACCTCATCCCCAGCTCAAATTAATTGTGAATTTCCACGACCACCTAACAGGAGCGTTTTCTAATACTTCGATGATTGCCTAAAAGTATTCAACCGTCTTTTGCAACTTATTGCCAAAAACTTAGCAGGATTTTAGAGAAAACAACCAGAAGAGTAGGGGTCGATCAATTTTGTCTTGAGGGATGAGTGTGCTGATCTTGTCTCCCCTGTCCTACCTTGACCCATCCTTTCAAACCTGATGGACGACTAGTTTGACATGGCAATACATTCCACTTCCACTAATGCCCCTTTCGGTAAACCGGAAACTTCAATACAGGCGCGGGCAGGAGCGGTTTCCGCCTTAAAATAAGTTCCATATACTTCATTGACTGTACTAAAATTACTTAAATCGGTCAGATAAATTGTCGTTTTAACAACATTTTCCCAGCTGAGATCGGCCTGCTTTAAAATTGCTTCGACGTTCGCCATGACTTGCTTGGTTTGTGCAACGATATCTCCCTCCCCAACGAGAGACCCTGTCTTAGCATCAAGAGCGACTTGTCCGGAAACAAAGATCATTTCTCCTTTAGCCGCGATCGCTTGATTATAAGGACCCACTGGCGCGGCTGCTTGGTCAGTTTGAATTACCCGTCTCTTAGTCATTATTTTTAGTGATGATGTTGGTTTCTTTTCTATCTTAAAGGTGAGAAATCCTGCGCTTCTTTGAAGCCAGATTCAAATTAGAAGACAAGTTGGAGAATGAGAACTTTGATTCCAAGCAAACTTGAGAAAATTAAGAAATAACTGACACCTCACAATCAAGTTCATGACCATTGAAACCTTTGCGATTGTTGCCTTTTTCATTCTGGGGTTTGGACTCATTTCTGGATATCTAGAAAAAACAGTGATTACACCACCGATGGTCTTTGTTACCTTTGGCCTTTTCCTCAGTCCACAGGGCTTAGGACTGATTAATCTTGATCCAGACAGTGAAGGAATTCGACTCATTGCTGAACTGACTCTAATTTTAGTTTTATTCACAGATGCCTCTCGCATCAACCTACAACGATTAGAATGGGAATTTACCCTTCCTCTCCGTTTGTTAGGGATTGCACTACCCATTATTGTTGGTCTGGGAACGATCTTGGGGGTTTTGATTTTCCCCCAACAGTTAAATACCTGGGAAGCTGCTGTCCTAGCAACGATCCTCGCTCCAACTGATGCTGCTTTGAGTCAAGCCGTTGTCAATAGTTCGCGGGTTCCGGTCTGTATTCGTCAAGCGATTAATGTCGAAACCGGTCTCAATGACGGGATTTGTATCCCTGTTCTCTTGCTTTTCTTTTCTCTGGCAGAAATAGAAGGTCAAGGAGAAAGTACCGCCTTTTGGTTAGTGTTTACCATTGAGCAAATCCTATTAGGTCCTTTTGTGGGGATTACCATTGGTTATATTGCTGGTTGGCTAGTGAGCGCAAGTGTCAACCGTAAACTGATTAATCAGGCCTTTGAAAGTCTTTCGGTCATTGGGATCTCAGTGCTGGCTTATGCCAGTGCCGAATTAGTCGGTGGCAATGGTCTGATTGCTGCTTTCTGTGCGGGATTAACAGTTGGCAATACAGCAACTGCCATTTGTCAGTGTCTTTATGAGTTTGGTGAAGCTGAAGGGCAATTACTGATCCTAATTATTTTCTTAATTTTTGGTGCAACAATGGTCTTTCCCACTCTAGAGAGTCTCAACTGGCGAATGATTGTTTATGCCGTCATTAGCTTAACTCTTGTCCGTTTGATTGGAGTGAGGATTAGTACGATGGGTTTAAATCTGCAATGGACAACAACTTTCTTTGTCGGATGGTTTGGTCCGAGAGGGGTAGCCTCTGTTTTATATGGCTTATTACTGCTCAACCAAAAAGCAATTGCTGGGCGAGAGTTAATTTTCTCAGTTATGGTCATCACCGTTTTGCTGAGCGTGTTTGCTCATGGGTTAAGCGCCTTTCCAGCTGCCAACTGGTACGGAAAGCATATGGAACAAGCCAGTGAAGATCTGCCAGAGATGAAGCTCGTTCATGATCTACCGGTTCGTTTACCGTGGCTCGATATGTCCCGACGTTAGCAACTCTAGGAGATTAGATGAGGTTGACGAGTCTAGAAACTTGGACTTAGTAGATAGTACCATGTTTTACACTTCTTTCTCGTCTAAGTCCCGCTAACATGACTGGAATGAGGTCATCGGGAATTTGTTCCAGTTTTGCGATCAGTTGTTCGCGATTGGTTATAGTGCAGCTAAAAAATTTCCTAAAGACAGCGTGATCGCTGCTTCCTAGCCAAAAAACGCGATCGCGCAGCCTTTGCGTTCACTGCCGACGAGACAAACGTCTCAAGTCCGTTTCTAGGCGGGCATCTCAAACGATGGGCAAAGGTGGAAGGTTGCACAAAGGTTTTTGTGCCAATACCTATCGCAAGTGCCAGAACATCAACACCCAGA